>JAFZXD010000093.1 GCA_017616955.1 Eubacterium sp.
CGTGAAAAGAGCGGTATATAAAGATGGAAAAGAATGTGATATAAGAGGCAAGATGTATGATCTCCTGTTATATATGATGAAGAATCAGGGACGTCTTCTGGAAAAAGACGAACTGTACATGGCTGTGTGGGGAGATGCATTTGTCGAACCGTCTACACTGAATGTGCACGTAAGGTGGCTCAGGGAGAGGCTTGAGGATGAACCTAATTCGCCGAAGATCATAAAGACAGTTTGGAGAAAGGGCTATATATTTGGTGGAGACAATTGAAGAAACTGATTAAGCAGATATGTTTTATCACCGTGTTCTTTCTGCTGATGATGGGAGCGGGATATCTCCTGATCACACGTCATTATGATAAGGAAGATGGCATGCGACAAGTCGTTATGAACCGTATCGCAGATGACTATGCAAAGGGAGTCTATCCTTCCGGAACACCGGTGAATATGGACGAATACAGAGAAAAATATTTATCAAGAGTCGTTCCCTCAGAAGTGAAAGTTATAGATATCACTACGGAAGTCAAAGACTCGGATTTTACGGACTCTAAACTCATGCCGGAGCGGGAATATGTAAGGCTGATCAGAAACGGTGACGGAACAGTAAAGAGTTTTCTCAAATTCATATATAATTGTGAAGACAGAACGTTCACAATAGAGGTGGCAGCTGCCGTGCTGTGCATCTCTTATTTTGCTATAATAGCAATAATACTTATAGGATATAATAGAATAGTGAAGCCATTTAACAACCTGTCGGAATATCCGGAAAGGCTGGCTGAAGGAAGACTGAGTGAAGGGATTCCGGAGACCAGATCGAAGCTGTTCGGAAAGTATATCTGGGGAATGAATATGCTGAAGGATGAGATGAAGCATAAGAACACCCGGATGAATCAGATGGAAAAAGAGAAGCAGACACTTATTATCTCGATTGCTCACGGAATAAAAACTCCGCTCTCAAATATAAAGCTCTACGCGGAAGCTATAGAGCGTGGGATATATCATGACGATAAGAAGCCCAATCCAAAGGATGCCGATACTGCGTCAAAGATCAAACAGAACGTGGAAAAGGTTGAGATTCTCGTGAAAGAAATAATGAACAGCAGTTCCGGGGTTGAGAACAGCTACAAGCCTGAGATAGGTTCATTTTATATGAAAGAACTGGCGGATATGATAACCAAAGATTACAAGGGGCGTGCCGAGCTTCTGCATATTCCATTTGAAGTGAAGTGCGAGAACAATCCACTTATAAGCAGTGACAAGACAGGTATATATACTATCATTGCTCAGTTTATAGATAATGCTATGAAGTACGGCTCCGGACAGGGAATCACTGTCAGTATGGGCCGACAGGACGAAGACATATTTTTCACAGTTAAGAATAAGGGAAATGTCCTCATCGAAGAGGAGACTGCATATGTTTTTAAAAGCTTCTGGCGAGGTTCCAATTCTTCTAATGTAGAAGGTCAGGGAATCGGACTCTATGTTGCAAAGACTATGGCAGAGAGCCTTGGCGGACATGTGTTTATGAAGGCGTGGCAGGATGAAGATGAGACGGAAGTTACGCTTATGATTCCGGAAAGCTAGGTTTGTCCGGTTACTTGGAACACAGTATAATATAAGTGTAGTAGAGAAAGGAATGACGGTATGAAAAAAAGAATAGTTGCTTATCTTGAATATATAGATTCTCTTCTGAAAGAGGAGAGTGGTTCCAGGGATTGGGACAAAGAGATTGAAAAGCATCTGACACAGATTGCATTTTTCTCACATGAAAGACTGGTTCATCTGATTGTATTTGCACTTGTGGCAGTATGTACCGTGGTGAGCATACTTGCTATGATCATATCGGAGCAGATCATAATCTTTCCTCTGGTGCTTATGCTATTTGTTCTGCTGATTCCATATTGCATGCATTATTATCTCCTCGAGAATTCGGTTCAGAGAATGTATGACCAGTACGATGAGATGATAAGAAAAAGGGAAGAATACTTCAAAAGTCCGGTCAGTAAGTACTAAACCTGAGACAGAATAACGATATAATTATAGGGATATTATCATGGTCAAATGACTCACAATAATATCATTATGTAAACTAGGATAACGTTATGTAAATTAAATAATAATTATGTAAATCTTTTCTAAAATTACACACAGAAAATCAACAACATTTCACATATTTTGTGGATAATTTTGTGGACTATTTGTCTTGATACCGAAGGGGTATAAGGTTATAATACCTTGTACTTCGGAGGGAGTGATTTTTTGTGATGAAAAAATTCTGGAATAATAGACATAGATTAAATATACTAGTTGGCGTGCTTGCGATTTCGCTCTTTGTACTTCCCACAGTGATAACACTCAGACTTATGGACAAAAAAGCTGAGGAAGATGAGAAGTTCGATTCATTGGTGTATGGAGTTCAGAAGGCTTCGGAAAACGATCTGACGGAAGTAGCGACTGTGAGTCCACTTCTTGAGGGAGAGGAACCGCTGAAACTTGAAAAAGATACAACTCATAGGGACAATCTTATGATGGCGACCGAATATAGCGAGACTATTGATACAGACGCAAGTGAATCTGATGCTGATGACGAAAATGTTGATAAATCAGCTTCTGAATCAACAAAGATATCAACAGAGAAGAATGTTCCACTTAATGGTAAGAAGGTGTATCTGACATTTGACGATGGCCCTTCATGCTATACCGAGGATCTGCTGAAGGTTCTTAGGGATTATGATGTTAAGGCTACATTTTTTGTTGTTGCCGGAAGCCGTGATTATGAGAAACAGCTTAAGGAGATCGCTGATGAAGGACATGTTATAGGACTTCATTCATATACACATGTATACAGCGAGATATATGCAAATATCCATTCGTTCAGAAAAGATGTTCAGAGCGTTCATGACTGGGTTAAGAACGTAACAGGTATAGATTCGAAGATATACAGATTCCCGGGCGGAAGCGCTAATAGTCCGACAGGACTTGATACCGGATTATGTGTATCATTTCTTGAAAATGCCGGATATGAGTATTATGACTGGAACGCACTCAGCGGCGATGCTGAAGGTCGCGGTTACAGCCCGTCACAGATGGTCGATAACGTAATGTATTACGTCAGAGCAAATGAAGGAGATTCAATAGTTCTGCTTCATGATCAGTGTTCAAGCCACTCGACAGTTGATATGCTTCCGAGTCTGATAGAGTCACTTAAGTCGGAAGGATATGAACTTTGCGTTATAGATAAGAATGCACCGCATACAAAACAGTACATTCCTGAACGTGACAGTAAGCATTAAGTTGAAAATATTTATACGTGATTTGTAGTGGGACAAGGGGCAACCCTGTCCCCTTTTCTATGTACAAACGTTACGATTCACAGGTTGATGAGATAATAAATTATACGGAGAACAGCATGAATTACAACGAGTCATTAATCTACATAAAGGAAAAAGAGAAGAAGGGCAGTGTTTTTGGTTTGGACACTGTGAAGGAACTTCTTCGACGTCTTGATAATCCCGAGAAGGGAATTCCTGCAGTTCATATTGCGGGAACCAACGGCAAGGGAAGTATCATGAGTTTTGTGGAAGAGGCTCTTGTAAAGGCAGGAGTGAATGTCGGACGATATATCTCTCCGACTATATACGACTATCGCGAAAGATGGACTCACAATAAAGAGTGGGCAAGCGAGGATGAAGTGGCTGAGGTTCTGACCGAGGTACGTTTTGCTGCGGATGAGATGGAGAAGGACGACGCAGGAAGTCCTACTGCATTTGAACTGGAGACTGCAGCGGCATTTGTTCTATTCAGAAGATGGAAATGCGATATCATCCTTGTGGAATGTGGAATGGGCGGACGTCTCGATGCTACAAATGTCATTGAAGAGAATGTGATAAATGTTCTGGCATCCATCAGCAGAGACCACATGCAGGTTCTCGGAGAAAGTATAGAAGAGATAACTGAGGAGAAGCTTGGTATCGTAAGAAAAGGTTCAATCCTTGTAAGTTATCCTCAGGTATCCGAGGCTGACAGGGTTATAGTGGATTATACGAAGAACAATAAAGTCAGACTTATAGATATAGATGAGTACAGCATTAAGATACTTAATGAAGGAATCGACGGAAGTACATTTGAATACCGTTCATCGAATATCGGGGAAGCGGTTGAGATACATATAGGTCTCGGTGGAAGATATCAGATCTACAATGCCGTTACTGCGCTTGAAGTCCTCGGTGAGATAATGAGAAGCTTCCCATGCGGAAAGAATCTGAAGAAAAGAGTGATATTGAAGGCATTTGACTCAACGAGATGGGACGGAAGATTCCAAGTAATCCGTCGCGAACCTGAAGTTATCGTCGACGGAGCTCATAACGAGGATGCCTGGAGGAAACTGGCGGAGAGTCTTGAGAGATATTATCCGGATAGAAAGCTTGTCTTCATCATAGGAGTTCTGGCGGATAAGGAATATCATAAGATGATTGATATCCTGAAACCGCTCGTTAAGAAGGCTTATACGATAGAATCCGATAATCCGCGTGCGCTTCCGGCGAAAGAACTGACTGATGAATTGAAGAAAAAAAATATAGAAGCAGTTGCACTTGATAAAATATCTGATATACTTGACGTTGTGACTAATGACGGAAATGTATATATCATATGCGGTTCGCTCTCGATATCGGGAGAGGTTATCGACCTTTTGGCAGAGTAAGTATGAGTGAATGCGCATACCGGAGTGACGATATGGAACGAGTTCATGCCATAATGGCTGACGAGAGATATATAAAGAGAATGGAAGAGATAAAACAGGCAGAGCAGAAACGTAAGTACTGTCGACACGGATACGATCATCTGCTTTCGGTAGCAAGGATTGCCTATATATTATCTCTTGAAGAGAAACTTGATATCAAGAAGGATGTCATCTACGGAACGGCACTTCTTCATGATATAGCGAGATTCTCCGAACTGGAAAAGAAGACGAATCACAGGAGCGCCGGACCTGTTCTGGCGGAACCGATATTAAAAGATGCGGGATACAGTGACGAGGAAGTAAAGGAAATGTGCGAAGCTATAGAGCTGCATGGGACATTTCCGGAAGATACAGGCACGCTTGCGGCGATTCTTTACAGAGCCGATAAGCTGTCACGAAACTGTTTTGAATGTGAAGTTACAGATACATGTAACTGGCCTGACGAACGTAAAAACATGAAGGTAACGGAGTAGAGTATGTCTATAATCAACAGTTATTCAAAGGACAAGATAAAAATCGACAGGATAAAGATATTTGCTCATCATGGAGTGCTGGCCAGCGAGAAAGAGCAGGGACAGTATTTCTATGTCAGCATTCTGCTTCGTGTGAATCTTAAAAGAGTAGGAGCATCGGATAATATCGCCGATACGGTTAACTATGCGGAAGTAACCGAGATGGCTGAGAAGATATTTACCGATTCAACATATGACACTATAGAGGCTGCTGCAGACAGTATTACAGCAGCGATTCTTTCAAAGTACGATAAAGTTGACTGTGTAACAGTAAAGGTAAGTAAACCGGACGCACCTATTGATGCGGATTTCGAAGATGTATCGGTAGAGCTGACCAGATCAAGACACAGAGTTTATCTGGGACTTGGATCAAATCTTGGAGACAGAGAGAAATACCTTGATACAGCTATAGATGAGCTTTCAAAGGATTCGGCTATAACAGTAGGAAAGGTATCTACGTTTATAGAAACAGAACCTTACGGTCCTGTGGATCAGTCGGACTTCATGAACGGAGTTATTGAGATAGAGACATATCTTGAGCCGGATGAGCTGCTTGAGCTGATTCACGATATAGAGGCAGAAGCAGGAAGAGAGAGGATAATCCATTGGGGACCTCGTACTCTCGATATAGATATACTGCTGTTTGATGATATCATAATGAATACCGAGACGCTTACGATTCCTCATCCTGAGATGCATAAGCGTGAGTTCGTGCTGAAACCGCTGGTTGAGATAGCGCCAAATGTATATCATCCGGCATATATGAAGACATCAGCCGATCTGTACAGAACACTCAGACATTCGGCACATGCTTCTTCAAAACATATAGAGACTGAGAACTTTACGGTTCTTGATGAACTGGAAACAGAAGGAAAGTCTGTGGTTTATGCAGGAGTTCCGGGAGCATATGCAGAAGAGGCAGCACTTAAGTTTTTCGGTAATCGTGTTCAGTATAAGAATGTTAAGAAATTCGATGACGTAGTAAGAGCGGTTGCAGAGGGAGAAGTCGAGTACGGAGTCATCCCTATTGAGAACAGTTCTGCAGGATTCGTCAGCGGTAATTACGATATAATAAGAAGTGGCGGAGTTAAGATAGTAGCTCAGGTCACACTCGATATAAATCACTGTCTTCTGGCACTTCCTGATGCGGATATAACCGATATAACTAAGGTATATTCTCATCCTCAGGGACTCATGCAGTGTAAGGATTACATTGAAGAGAACGGATTCCAGGGAGAAAGCGTAAGTAATACAGCCAGAGCCGCACAGCGTGTGCGTGACGACGGAGTGAAGAGTCATGCTGCCATTTCCAGTGAGAGAGCAGCAGAGATATATGATCTCAAGATACTTGATAAGAATGTAAACTTCTCGGATGAGAATTCGACAAAGTTTGTTATCATTACAAAAGAAGAAGTATTCCTTAGTGATGCTGTAAATGTAAGCGTATGCTTTACAACCCAGCATAAGGTTGGAGCACTTTATGATGTAATGGGTATTATAGATAAGAATCATCTGAACATGACAAGTATTGAATCCAGACCATCACTTAAGAGAAAGTGGGAGTATTGGTTCTATGTGACATTTGAAGGGAAGTTCACTGATAGAAATGTTATCAAAGCTCTCCGAGAGATGGAAGCAAATACTGATGAGATGATCGTGTTGGGCAGTTATTAAAAAACTGCTTGACATGAATAGATATGTGTTGTATTATAGCCAAGTGTGCGAGATTAAGTCTCGAGAAAAACGAAGTAGAGTATCCACTCTCACCCAGTCAGCTTAAAGCAGTCGGGTCGAATATTGAAGCATCCGTTTTAACGGATAATGACATTTCCTTTATTTATATAGTAGGAGATAAGTATGTGCTTTGATTGTTTTGTGGATATCACTTCGATGATATCCATTTTTTTATATTTTATAGCATGGAGGGCAAAGCAATAGACTATTTAATCAATGAACAGATTCGCGATAAAGAAGTTAGAGTTATCGGAGCTGAGGGGAATCAGTTAGGTGTCATGGACATTAACGCTGCAAGAGCTGCGGCTGAAGAAGCAGGCATGGACCTCGTAAGGGTTTCTCCGAATGCAAAGCCTCCTGTTTGTAAGATTATTGATTACGGAAAGTTCCGTTATGAGATAGCTCGTAAAGAGAAGGAAGCTAAGAAAAAGCAGAAG
>JAFZXD010000008.1 GCA_017616955.1 Eubacterium sp.
ACCTTCATTTTCATCATCAACACCGAAGTATATAGGAAGCATTCCGATATCATCAGCTGTTACAAGATAACCGTTCTCAGCATTTGTAAGTGGGCTGAACTCCCAGTCACCATTCTGATAGAATACTGCTTCTTCCATACCAAACTCAGTTTCTGCATTATATGATCCTGAGTTAAGTGTCTTAGGATCTGCTGCTGATGTTCCAACATACATATCCCATACTCTCTTGAAGTTATCAAGATATGTTCCGTCTATCTGAGGCTCACCGGCAATAAGGTCAGCTCCGTCAGCCTTGAACTCATAGTAAAGTGGAAGATTTGCAAGATGCCCTGAGAATCTCCAAGAAGAACCGTCATCAAGTCCTGCTGAAGCAAACGCTTCTGTAAGTTCATATCCGAACTGATCGTTGATCTCATCAACTCTTTCGTTGATATCCTTAGCTACTGCCTCAAGCTTATCAAGACTGTTGATCTCATCTACAGACTTGATAACTGCTCCATCCATAGTAGCGTAATCATTGATAATCTTCTTGTTGTAAATGATTCCGTATGCTTCGTAACAGTTAGCTACTGCTGATGTCTTTCCGTTATATGTTACGACAAGAGATTTATCTGTTAAATGTGAATAAAGTTCTGTACCGGACATATCGAATGTATAATCATCCCATGTCTGAGCTGCTGATGTATTTCCAATATTAAAGATAGTAGGTGCTGACTCTTTAGCCATCTCTGACTGAAGTGTTGTATTATACTGTCCGTCAGCTGCTGTAAGTACTGTAACCTCTACTCCTGTTTCAGCCTTATAGTCTGAAGCAAGCTGCTGCCAAGCTTCATCTGTCTCAGGTTTGAAGTTGAGCATATAAACCGATCCTGCTCCCGAACCTGAATCTGAATCAGAGTTTGTATCTGTAGCTTCTGTTTCTGCTTCTGTTTTTTCTTCTACTGTAGCAGCTGTACTGCTTCCCTCTGTAGATGAAGTATCTGCAGAGCCACATCCTACTGCTGCACCGGCAGACATTGCAAGTGTCAATGCACATGCAACTACTTTGTTAAATTTTCTCATTTCTTAATCTCCTATCCTCTTAAAATTTTTCTATGTTTACGATGATTTAATTATACTTTTCAGCACATTTTTCTTCTATATAACCTTTTTTAGATATATGTTGGATTTTTTAGAAAAAAGAAAATGCAGGATTTTTATATAAAATCCCGCATAAAAATACTGTTAATATCGTATTACATGGATACCGCCGGAATTAGTACTGTAATAACGGTTCCCTTGCCTTCTTCACTTTCTACAGTGATCCCGTATTCTTCTCCGTAGAAATGTTTTATCCTGTCATTTACATTTTTAACTCCATAGCCCTTTGAGCCTTCGGAAAGTATCTGCTTTGCCGTATCCTCCGGCATTCCCACACCATTATCGGATACCGTAAGCTTTATAACATCTTCCCGCTCCATCTTTCCCGTTATCTCTATCAATCCACGACCATCAGTCTTGATGTCTATTCCGTGATCGATGGCATTTTCAATCAAAGGCTGAAGAAGTAGATTCGGTATCGAATAATCCATTATATCCTGAGCTATATCATATTCAACATCAAATCCGTTGTCATGCATCATCAGCTGGATATCGATATAGGACTGAATGTTGCTTATCTCATCTTTGATCGAAGTGATATTTTTACCCTTATTCAGAGATGTTCGGTAGAACTTTGACAGAAGAAGTGTTATACGACTGATATCCGGTTGTTTTGCTTCTATCGCTTTCCAGTTGATAAGGGATAGCGAATTGTAAAGAAAGTGCGGATTTATCTGGGCCTGGAGAGCCTTCATCTCAGCTTCCTTCTGAGAAAGCTTACCCTTATACACTTCATTGATCAGAGTATTGATTCGGTCCACCATATTACCGAAACCTCGGATAAGTGTTCCAAACTCATCTTTTGAATCACTATGAATCTTTACTTCGTAGTCTCCTGCCTCGACTGCCTTCATATTATCTGTCAGTGTCTCTATCGTTCCGACAAATCTTCTTGAAACTATCGTAGCAACCAATGAGGATATGATGATACAAAATAGCGAAACGATTATAACCACACTGATAATAGAACTGATAGACATATTGATGACCGAATCCGGCTTATATATCGCAGCCGTCCACCCCTGCCTTGTAACCTTTTTCACTATGGTAAATCTTCTGTTATCACTTTTTATCTTATAGCTTCGATTATTATCATCTGAGGATATCCCCTTGTACATCACCTTCGAATCCAGAACATATCTATCATCGTCAAATGAATTAAATGAATATATCTCATTTCCTTCTTCATCATAGATGACAACTCCGTACTTCCCGCTCTCCATACGGGAAAACATTTCAAAAAGTGAATCATACTCAACTTCTATATAGAGATAGCCTTCGCTTTCCAATTCTTCCAGAAGCGGCATCCTTCTTACCAGAAATGCCTTATGTTTCGCATCATCAACAAACCAGTATATATTACTGTCAGCATTACTGCTGAGCTTCTGTTTCCAAGGTTCATTCTCCACTTCACTGAGAGGCGCGATAGTACTGTCGTGCTTAACGATGTCCGAATCAACATATATCGTCAGAATACGCATATCACGATTGAAGTACTTCACTCCCGAGAGGAGCGGATCAACAACATCCCTGAGCTCCTTATACACTTCAAATGAACTCGTATATTCGGAACTATCGTATTTGTATCCGATCACGTTCGAAATGGTCTGATTATAAACAATATAATCAGACAGGTTGTTGTAAATATCTATTTTATTATCCATGCCGAGGATAGCCTGCGACATATAGTCCCTCATATTGGTTCTCTCGCGTTCCACAAGATTACGTCTTGAAACGGTGTATGAAAAAATACCCATTATAAGCAGCGGAACTATGCTTATCACCAAGATGAAAAGCAGACTCTTCCTTCTGAAGGACATATCCGATAGCTTATGCCTTATCCCATTCATTTATTACCCCTGGTCTCGGAACTTCTGAGGACTTACTCCAAAATACTCCCTAAAACTCTGACAGAAATAAGAAACATTTTCATATCCGACCTCATTGCTTATGGTAACAACCTTCTTATGAGTTGTTTCCAGCATCTCCTTAGCCTTCTCCATTCGATATGCTTTTATAAACTTACTCAAATTCTGACCTGTTTCGTTTTTAAATACAAATGACAAATAACTCGGCGCCATATATACCTTGTCCGCCAGATCGTTTACGCTCAGATCCTTATCGTAATTGTCATAAATATACTGCTTTATATCTTCTATTTCTCTATGAATCATCTGTGGATTTCTGCCAAATATCTTCTCCAGCTCGTCGATATTCGCCAGCATTATCTCCTTAATATCATCAAATGTACTCGTACTGTATATACGCTCAATCTCTCTGCTCTGCTGCATCTCATCCGCATCAGGCATATTATCGTAAAACTCTTTCAGAAGATTTGAGAAAATAAACTTAACATATACCTGAGAATACGAATTCTTACCACTATACTTTTCGGACAATTCATCGAAATGTTTTCTCAGATTCAGGATATCTTTCATCTTAACATCCTGTTTTATCTGTTTCATAAGTGTATCGTTTTCTATCTCAGCTACATCTGTCCCATCTTTCTCATCCTGTTGTTCGTACACAAATCTTCCTGTTGAATAAAACTTCTCCTGCATCAGGCTTTCAAGCACCTTAAAATGTTCTGCAACCGAACTTGCACCCGGTTCAAACGACTCACTTATAGCAACATAAGCCGTTTCTCCGTAATTCGTCTTAAGAAGGCTTATAAGTCTGTCTGCCATTTCGTGGAGAGCCGTTCTTCGCTGTTCTCCGGATTCCACCTTGTCTTCCAGAAATATCAGGCACTGCTGAGAGTTCAGATTCAGGTATCTTGCATGTTCTTCTACTGCATTTTTTATCTCGTCTTCGATAGCATTTCCAACTCTGACAAAAAACTCCTTATCTGTCTCCAGCAGGATCATTCTGTGAAATGCAAGAATATCTTCATCCAGTATATTTTTGGACTTATCCAGTTCCTCATTACTGAGATTGCCATATACCATCTGATACAGAAAATGTTTTCCTATATATTCACGGCTTTCCTGCTCATACTCCTGTTTCAGACTCATCTCATCAAGCTCACCGATAACCTTATTCATCGTTGCAGTAAACTCTTCCGGATCCACAGGTTTTAAAACATAGTCTTCCACACCCATCTTCATCGCAAACTTTGCGTATTCGAATTCGCTGTATCCGCTGAATATGATGATCTTCATATCAGGAAAAAGCGGTGCCGCCTGACGTATAAGTTCTATACCATCTATAAATGGCATCTTCACATCCGTCAGAAGGATATCTACTCTGGTCTTATTCAGGAATTCCAAAGCATCCTTTCCATTAACCGCCTCATATATCTCAAGCTCCAGTTTCCCATCTTCCAGAAGATATCTGATTCCGTTTCTTTCGATTTTTTCATCGTCTACTATAAGTAATTTATACATACAGCCCCCAAAAACAGATTGATAATCTTTATTTACTGTGAATAGTAAATTTTTTCCAAAATTTAAGGTAAGCCGTAAACCGACTTACCTTAATATTATCTAATATGACTTATACTCTGTCAAAAGATTTTTATAACAGATATTAACCCGTTTTACAGTTTCCAGATATCTCTGTTATATTCAGCTATGGTTCTGTCTGATGAGAAGAATCCTGATTTAGCAATATTGATCAGCATCTTCTTAGCAAAGAGGTATCTGTTATCATAATCTCTGAAAGCTTTATCCTTAACTGCGAGGTAATCCTCAAAGTCAGGGAATGTCATGAACCAGTCTTTGTTAAGAAGCTCATTGTAAAGTCTTGTAAGACATTTCTTATCTCCGACTGCTGTCACATCTTTACTTATGATAAAGTCAACTGCTTCTTTCAGAACCTCATCGTTCTCATAATAATCTTTTGAAGAATAGTCGCCTCTTGCATATCTTTCTATAACCGTGTCACTATCTTCTCCGAAGATATAGATATTCTCATCTCCGACAAGATCTCTTATCTCAACATTTGCTCCATCCATAGTACCAAGAGTAACTGCTCCGTTTAACATGAACTTCATATTACCGGTTCCTGATGCTTCTTTTGAAGCAAGAGAAATCTGTTCAGATATATCAGAAGCCGGAATAACCTTCTCGGCATATGTAACATTGTAATTCTCAAGCATTACTATTCTGAGATATGGACTAACTTCAGGATCATTTGCAGTTATCTCCTGCATACAGAGGATAAGATGAATGATGTCCTTAGCTATAGTATAGGCAGGAGCGGCCTTTGCACCAAATATCATAGTGATAGGTGTCGGTGGAAGGATTCCTCTCTTGATTTCCAGATATTTATGAATTCCATAGAGAATATTCAACTGCTGTCTCTTATACTCATGAAGTCTCTTAACCTGAATATCGAATATGGAATCAGGATTTATCTCCACGCCTTCTTTTTCATAGATATAGTCTGCCAGTTTTTCTTTATTGTTCTTTTTAATCTTAAGAAGTTCATCAAGAACAGTCATATCATTTTCATATCTGAGAAGATTCTCAAGAGCCGCTGCATCTCGTCTGTATTCACTTCCGATTTTCTGCTCTATATAATTAGCCAATTCATGATTTGCATGGAGAAGCCATCTTCTGAATGTGATACCATTTGTCTTATTATTGAACTTCTCAGGATACAGATTGTAGAAGTTGTTGAGCTCGCTGTTCTTCAGGATTTCTGTATGAAGATAAGCAACTCCGTTTACACTGCTTCCGTAATGCATATCCATATGTGCCATATGAACACGGTCTTCTTTATCAATGATATAAACAGATTCATCATCGAATTTTACTCTAACCTGTTCATCCAGATATTTTATGATCGGCACAATCTGCGGAGCAACTTTTTCAATGTATTTGATTGGCCACTTCTCAAGCGCTTCTGAAAGGATTGTATGGTTGGTATATGCACAAACCTTAGATACAATCTGAGCTGCTTCACTCTTATCTATACCCTCTTTAACAAGTAATCTTATCAGTTCCGGAATAACCATGGAAGGATGAGTATCATTGATCTGTATAGCCACATAATCACTCAGATCATGAAGGTCACTTCCTCTTTCCACAGCTTCGTCAAGAATAAACTGAGCTGCATTACTTACCATGAAATACTGCTGATATACTCTGAGAAGATTTCCTGCTTCATCACTGTCATCCGGATAGAGGAACAGTGTCAGGTTTTTCTTTATATCTGTCTTGTCGAAATTGATTCCTTCTTTAACAATAGAATCATCTACGCTGTCCAGGTCAAAGAGATGGAGCTTATTGGTTATGTTATTATATCCCGTAACAGATATATCATACAGAGTTGACTCCACATCAAAGTCTCCAAATGAAACCTTGTATTTATTGTTTCTCTTTATCAGAAAGCTCTTATCATCTATCCATGGATTTACATTTTCATCTTGAAGATGATTCTTGAACATCTGTTTGAAGAGTCCAAGATGATAGTTAAGACCTATTCCGTCTCCATTCAGTCCAAGTGTAGAGATTGAATCCAGGAAACATGCTGCAAGTCTTCCCAATCCACCGTTACCGAGAGATGGTTCAGCCTCAAGCTCTTCAATCTCAGCAAGGCTCTTTCCTGCCTCTTTAAGTTCTGAAGCTATCTCATCATAAAGTCCGAGATTAATAAGGTTATTACCCATAAGCTTTCCAATCAGGAACTCAGCTGAGATATAGTACAGTTTTTTCTTTCCAATCTGTCTGTTATTCGGTCTTACCCTTTCCTCTGCCTTTTTCTGGCAAAGCCCAAGGATATAAACATACAACTCTTCATTTGACAGATCAGCTATAGAAACCCTGCTTCCTTTCTGCTCTGAGATATAATCCTCGAGGACCTTGCTTTCTTTATATATTCTTCCGGATGTATATATAAGTTTTTCAAATTTTTCTACGATTTCAGGGCTATACTGATTCTCTAGCATACGCCACCTCCAGTTATTTCCTATTGTGGATGGTCTATTCATCCTTGCTTCATTTCCCAGTCCAAGAAGATCCTGCATCTGGAATATGACAGTATCAGCTATACTGTTAAATCCTATTCTGTACAGTTCATTGTACAGTTCGTCAGCATTCTTTGCTCCGGTATAATCAAGCGCAAATCTGAGTTCCTGTTCGTTCATATCCTTGCAGAATCCCAGAAGTGTATCATTGTCATGAGTTCCACCATATACAACAGTATTTCTTGTTATATTGTGCGGAAGATGCATGTTGCTCGGATCCGAATCAAATGCGAATTCCAAAAGCTTCATTCCCGGATATCCTGACTCAAGAAGTGTATCTTCTACTTCCTTTGTTGTATCTCCAAGATCCTCTGCAATGATTCTTGTCTTTCCTCTTGCCTCATCCATTGCTTTGATCAGCTTCATTCCCGGACCCTTCTTGTAGCATCCGTCCTTCGGATCTTTGTTGAAAGGAATTGTATAGTATCTTACAAATCCGATAAAATGATCTATTCTTATTACATTAAAGAGTCTTGAACCAACTTCAATTCTCTTCTTCCACCAGTCGAATCCTGTTTCTTCGATCTTATCCCAGTCATACAGAGGATTGCCCCACTTCTGACCATATGAGCAGAAGTAATCTGGCGGACAACCTGCAACGTCTATAGGATGACCTGTCTTATCAAGCTGGAATACATCCTTATTAGCCCATACATCTGAGCTGTCCAATGCAGCATATATAGGTATGTCTCCTATGATGCTTATATGTCTCTGTTCAGCATACAGCTTCATCTCAGCCCACTGTTTATAAAACTCATACTGAATGAAGCACCAGAACTCTATATCAGTTGAAAGGCTCTCTTTATATTTTTTTACAGCTGCCGGTTTTCTGAATCTTATATCCTCATCCCACAGAAGCCATTCTTTATTATCAAAATGATTTTTACAAGCCATATACAGCGAGTAATCATCAAGCCAAAATTCATTTTCCTTCTTGAAGCTTTTGTATTCATCACTGGTTGTAACACCACTCTTCACGGCTCTCTCATAAGCTTTTCTGAGCACACCGTATCTGTATGCCCAAAGTTTTTCATAAGATACTCTGTCAGGTGAATCAAACCATTCGATATCATCTACTTCAAACTTTTCAAGCAATCCTTCGGATATAAGGATATCCAAATCGATAAAATACGGATTACCTGCAAAAACCGAAAATGCCTGATATGGGCTGTCCCCAAAACTTGTTGGACCTATAGGAAGTACCTGCCAATAACAAAAACCCGTCTCAGCAAGTTTGTCTATGAATCTGCATGCTGCATCACCCATAGTTCCTATTCCGTAAGGTGATGGAAGACTCGAGATTGAAAGAAGAACTCCCGCTCCTCTTACATTTTCGGTATACTTCTCATTCTTCAATAAATCGTTGTTTTTTACATTTGTGTCCGACAATACATCATACCTCACTTTTCATAGTTTTTTTCGCACTCCGTATTTCTGTTATACGGTACGACCTAAAAATACCAATATTGTCATAATAAAGAAATATAACTTTTTTTTGATACATGTCATATTTTTAAACAATTTACATGGTTTTTTCAACGCTTTTTAGCGAAAGCGTTTTCCTTCAAAACAAAAGAGAATACTCACATTCATTTTTTTCATGTGAGTATTCTTCTTTATAAATTAATATATTATTTTTTATCAGACGAGTGATAAAATGCTTCTATTGCTTCCCCAATATATTGGGCAGCTCCCTGTCCGTAAACAGAATCCACACCCTTCGCCAATTCTACATTTTTCTGATATTCTTTTGCAATATCCATCAGAAGAGGTCCGGCATCTTTAACCTGATAAAGCTGTTTCGCAACAAAATCATATTCACCAATCAGCTGTCGGATTTCAAATGAATTCACATCCGTTCCCTTTTTATCCGCCAGTTTCTTCTGAATACTGTCCATTCTATTCTGAAATGCTGTAAACACTTCAGATTTTGGGGAACTCTTTACAGCCTCTTTAACCGAATCCTTATCACCATACCATTCGACCACCTTTGAGTAGTTTCTTTGGATCTGCTCATCCGAAGCCCCTTCAATCATATGCTCTTCCCACGCTTCAATGCTTCCGTAATGATCAATAAAAATCTGCTTCTGAGATTCATTCATATTCTGAAGCATATCAGAAAACATAGTTCTAAGTTCTGTCTCATCAAATACAGTAAAGTCCATATTATAATCTCCTCTCAACATATTATCCAGGATGGCTATAATGCGTTCTATTCTTTGCTGTTTTAAACATAACATTTTACGCTGTTTTGCCAACACACTGTTCCTATCAAGATCGGGATTCTCCATAATAAGCTTTATATCCGCCAGCGGAAGGTCCAGCTCACGAAAAACCAGAATCTGTCCGAGCTTTTCTATAGCTTTATCGTCATAAAGTCTGTATCCCGCCTCTGAAATCTCCGTAGGTTTAAAAAGCCCTATTTCATCATAGTAATGGAGCGTGCGCACCGAGATACCTGTAAGCTTAGAAACTTCTTTAACTGTTTTCATTATGGTTATCCTCCTGTTTCTTGATGGATACATCGTAGCCTATAACGGAACGTGAGAGTCAATAGTTTATTTCAACTTTTTATGAAAAAATACCTGCATTACTCTTTTGAAATGCAGGTATTCTGTAAATTCATTATTTATCAGCCTCACAGTATTCACATCTGTAGATTCTCTTCTCAGGATCTGTCAGATTGAAAATGTGCGGTATGTTAGGTTCGATAGCTGTAATACAGCGAGGATTTTTACACTTTTTAATGTTGATGAGTCTTGTTGGAAGATCTACCTTCTTCTTTTCAACCGTAACTCCATCCTTGATGATACTTACGGTAACTCCCGGATCGATATATCCTATAACATCAAGGTTTATATCATACTCACCCTTATCAACTTTGATGATGTCTTTCTTTCCCATCTTTTCGGACTTCACATTCTGCATCATAGCAACACCACAATCGAGTTTATCAAGTCCCAAGTCATAATAAATCTTCATAGCGTTTCCCGCTGTTATATGATCAAGTACGATTCCGTTCTGAATGCTATCTATTTTCATGATTTCGCTCCTTTTTTATTATCATAAAGAGATTATTCACTTCGTTCAGAATTATTTTTTAAACGTCCAGTCCGATAAGTCGGCTGATAAGTGCCATTCTTGCAAACTTCCCGTATTTAACCTGTCTAAAGTAGCATGCTCTCGGATCTTCATCAACTGCCGGTGCGATCTCATTTACTCTCGGAAGCGGATGAAGGATGATCATATCCTCCTTAGCAAGCTTCATCTTCTTATCATCGAGTATATAAGAATCTTTGAGTCTTACATAGTCTGCCTCATTGAAGAATCTCTCTCTCTGTACTCTTGTCATGTACAGCATATCAAGCTTGCCGATATTGTCTTCAAGAGATGTTACTTCTTCATACTTAAGTCCTGCAGGTCTTATAACATCCGATATGATATAATCCGGAACCTTCAGTTCATCCGGTGAAATGAGCACAAAGCTAATCCCTTCATATCTGGATAATGCCTTAATAAGTGAATGTACTGTACGTCCAATCTTGAGGTCTCCGCAGAGTCCGACTGTCATATTCCCAAGTCTGCCCTTCTCCTTACGAATTGTAAGAAGGTCTGTAAGAGTCTGTGTAGGATGATTATGTCCTCCGTCACCTGCATTGATGATCGGAACCGGAGAAAACATAGATGCCAGCTTAGGTGCTCCTTCATTCGGATGACGCATGGCTATTATATCAGCAAAACATCCAACTGTTCTAACTGTATCCTCTACACTTTCGCCCTTGGAAACCGAAGAATCATTTGCTGAAGAAAAACCTATAACATTTCCTCCCAGATCCAACATAGCTGATTCAAAACTAAGTCTTGTTCTTGTTGACGGCTCATAGAAAAGAGTTGCAATCTTCTTTCCTCTTGCAGCCTCCATATACTTCTCTGGGTTCTCATACATTCTCTCAGCTAATTCAAGAATGTCATCAAGTTCTTCAACCGAAAGATCCATAGGATCGATCAAATGTCTCATATCGTTCTCCCTTCACCTAAAAATCTAATACATCGTATCATATATAAATGATTGTTTCCATATAAAATCTCAAAAGAAAACGAGAGCAGCACTTCGCTCTCGTTTTACTTATTAACACTTTTTCAATAAATAATACATAACAGCCTTTTCAGCATGGCGTCTATTCTCTGCCTGATCAAGAATAGTTTCCATATGCTTCTGCTCAACACTCTTGGATATCTCAAATCCAACATGCATCGGCATATCATGAAATACAAGAGCTTCGCTGCCTTCAAGGAAAGCATCGTTTATCTGATAAGGCATCATCTTTGCAAGGGTTTGTTCCTTCTGCTCCTGATACTCAGGATTATTGAAGAATTCCATATCTACCCATGTATCAGTATAGATGATATTCATCTTCTTAGCGTATTCTTTAGCCTCTTCCATAGTCATTGATGTATCGAGTTCTACATAATGACCTGTAGCCTTAGCCTCTTCATAGAATTCAGGTCCGCAGGCTGTCTTATTAACAAGAGGTGTAAGTCCATAAA
>JAFZXD010000094.1 GCA_017616955.1 Eubacterium sp.
AAGTTTGCAGAGTGTGAGATGAGAGGAATTCCGCTCAGAGTTGAGATCGGACCTCGTGATATAGAGAATAATCAGTGTGTCGTTGTAAGACGTGACACAGGTGAAAAGCTTACAGTTTCACTTGATGAGCTGGAAGCAAAGGTTGCAGAGCTTCTTGAGACTATCCAGAAGGATATGCTTGAAGCAGCTCGTGCTCACAGAGATTCACACACATATACAGCTAAGAACTGGGATGAGTTCGTTGATATCGTAGAGAATAAGCCTGGATTCATAAAAGGAATGTGGTGTGGTTGTACTGAGTGTGAGGAAGCTATAAAGGCTGAGACCGGAGCAACAACAAGATGTATGCCATTTGAACAGGAAGAAATCTCCGATGTATGTGTTCATTGCGGAAAGCCTGCTAAGAAGATGGTATACTTCGGAAGAGCATACTAAAAAATATGCCACGGCTTTGCCGTGGCATTAATTATTTATAAACGTTACATTTAATTGTAATTAATTGTGAGATCTACTCCGACATCCATAGTCTGAGATGAGAGTTCTATCGATTGACCTTTATTCAAAGTTACCTTCTTCAACGGATCTTTATTCAGATTTATACCTCCATCTTCATTCGGTTCTACCAGACAACCATCTATCGATAGTACAATCTTATCGCTGCCAACGGATTTAACCTTGATCACTGAATCAAACCCATTATATACTTCATCACCGGATTTAGGTTCTGAAAAAGTGACGGAAGATTCTTTACCGGATCCGGTTGAATACCAATTTTTTGATTTGACAGTAAGTCCTGAGTCTGCCCCCGAAACTTGCTCTGTGGGGGTTTGTTTTGGATTCTGACCCATATTACATCCTGTAAGTAAAACAAATGTCAGAAGTAATGTTATAAATACTTTAACCTTTTTATTCATAATTATTCTCCCCTGTTCTATTATGAAATAAAATGCTCTATCCTATCAAGTGCTTCTCTAAGTTGATCGATAGAGTAGGCATATGATATACGAATAAATCCTTCGCCGGAATCTCCGAATGCAGTACCGGGAACAACGGCGAGTTTTTCTTTTTCAAGAAGTTTTGTAGCGAATTCTTCGGATGACATTTCAAACTTCTTGATACTTGGGAATATATAAAATGCACCCAGCGGCTCAAATGCCGGCATGTCCATGGACATGAGCCTGCGGTACAGATATCTTCGTCTTTCGTCGTAGGATTTACGCATATTTGCGATATCCTTGTCACCGTTCTTTATGGCTTCTATAGCAGCGTACTGACTGGTGGTCGGAGCACACATGATACAGAACTGGTGAATCTTGGTCATTAATCCGGCTATCTCCTTAGGTGCAAGCGCATATCCGAGACGCCACCCGGTCATAGCGTATGCTTTGGAGAATCCGTTTATAATAATGGTTCTTTCGCTCATACTCGGAAAGGCTCCTATAGTGAAGTGAGGAGCTGCGCCGTATGTGAGCTCGGAATATATCTCATCAGATATAACATAGATGTCGTGTTCTTTACATATTCTGGCAATAGGTTCCAGATCTTCTTTTGTCATGATAGCTCCCGTTGGATTGTTGGGATATGACAGGATAAGAACCTTTGTGGCAGGTGTTATATGTTCCAGAAGCTCATCTTCTGTCAGTTTAAATTGATTCTCATTCTTGAGATCTATAGTTACGGGAATACCTCCCGCAAGACTTACACAAGGTACGTATGATACATAGCTTGGTTCCGGAATGATTACTTCGTCACCCGGATTAAGAAGAGCTCTGAGTGCAAGATCGATTCCCTCGGAACCGCCGACTGTGACAAGGCATTCTGTAGCTGCGTCAAACTTAACATCGTATTTTCTTTTATACCATTTGCATATCTCTTCTCTAAGTTCCATAAGACCGGAATTCGAGGTATAGAAAGTCTTCCCTTTTTCAAGAGAATACAGACCTTCGTCAACTATATGCCAAGGCGTGTCGAAATCCGGCTCGCCGACACCGAGTGATATGGCATCGGGCATCTCGCTGACTATATCGAAAAATTTTCTAATACCTGAGGGTTTGATAGCCTCAGCTATACTGCTTACTGGTTTCATTACATTTCTCCTAAGAAAGTTCCCGCTTGGAGTTAAGTGCGAGAATAATTATGACAACCCCTGAATGCGTTCATCATTTGCGTGTTCGTCATTGATTATCACGTTGTGGTCCTTATACTTCTTAAGGACGAAATATGTTGCTGTTGATACGACCGTATCCATAGGTGCGATTTTTTCATATACGAAATGTGATATGGCTTTCAGTGATTCGCCTTCTATAGAAAGAATCAGGTCGTTACTGGAGCCGGACATAAGAAATACGGACTTAACTTCTTCAAATCTGCTGATTCTTTTGGCGATGCGGTCGAAGCCTTCGCCTCTGACAGGTGAGATCTTTACGCCGATAAGAGCAGAAACTCTGTCTTCTCCGAGCTTATCCCAGTCAATGAGAGTGTGATATCCGCATATAATATGTTCGTCTTCGAGTTTCTTTATCTCATTCTTTACGGATTCCTCATCGGTACCGATCATGGCGGCTATCTCGGCCGGGGTCAATCTGCTGTTGTTCTCCATTAGTTCAAGTATCTTAGTTCTCATATTCGTCTCCTGTTTGGGACCATGCCCCCATCTATAACTGATTATTTGGGTTAACGAGTATCTGAGTTTCGCCGGAATGTGTTGCATCATCTGAAGCCTTCTTCAGCGTGAAGACGAATTCAGATCCGACATCAACTTTACTGGTAACATTTATGGTTTCGTTATGAGCCTTTATGATCTCCTTGGTTATAGCAAGTCCAAGTCCTGTACCGGCCTTATCCTTGCCTCGGCTCGTATCATTCTTGTAGAATCGGGTCCAGATCTTCTTCTGAGTCATCTCATCCATTCCGATACCTTCATCCTTTATGGATACTACAAGTTTATCAGACTTTTCATTTATGGTTATATAAATGTTATTGCCCGCAGGAGTAAACTTCAGAGCGTTATCTATAAGGTTATACACAACCTGCTGAATCTTGGTCTTATCTGCGGTAACAACAGTAGCTTCTGCGTGATTATTCAGATAGATCGCAACATTCTTGTCTATGCATTTAATCTCAAATGTATTCAGCGTCGTCTTAACGATATCGATAAAATCAAAATCGGAAAGAGTCAGGTACGGTCCGTAAATCTCGAGTCTGTTGAGATCAAGAAGTCCCTGAGTAAGCTTGGTAAGACGGTTCGTCTCATCCAGTACGATGCTGAGATATCTGTCCTGCCTGTCAGGTGGAATCGTACCATCCTGTATAGCGGTTACATATCCACGAATAGAAGTCAGAGGACTACGGAAGTCATGAGATATATTGGAAATGAACTCATGTCGGTATTCTTCCAGTTTTGAGAGCTCGGATGCCATGTATTCCATGGCGGTAGCAAGTTGTCCGATCTCGTCTTTCGAATTAACACCGGTCTTTGTATCGAAATCTCCTTTTGAATATTCTTCGGCAACTTCAGCCAGCTTCTTGATAGGTCGGATGACCTTGAAGGAGATGATCTGAAGAAGTGCAAAAGCGATAACGATGATGATAAGACACGGTATAAAACTGATCGTGTATATATTTCTCAGAGCTTCGTTTATGTCGGTGGATGATGTGTGTATGATCAAAGCTCCGTATGGTACACTCTTACCTTTTTCCGTGTAATCTGTAAAGGTTATCGGAGTATTAACCGATATAACATTATTACTGTATATTCCATAGAATGTTCCGATAGTATAGTAGTTTGAATGGATATCATAAGCCATATCAAGCTCATATATATTCGTCGGAAGATGCTTAAGAATGGATATACTGGCGGATCCGGAAGATGCCTTCTCAGCGTCTGAGCTCGCAAGATCGGTTCCAAAATAAACTGCGGAAGCGATAAGAGTTCCGCCTTCATCCAGATACCATATATCCGAATGAAGAGTTTCTGCATAGTAATCAAAATAGTTTGATAGTTCCTCGGCATTCATATTGCCGTTAGCATACGAGGATATAGCCTGGCTTGAGATAAGCTGTGCTTCATTTGTTATAGTATTCTTCTTCTCTTTTATAAGTGACTTTCTTGTAAAGTATGAGATAAAGAATATAAGAAAGCCAAATGAAACAATAAGGATCAGGAGAAATGCCAGATATATCCTGTCAAGCAGGGAATGTTGCATAGTTATTTCACCTCGAATTTATAACCTACTCTCCACACTGTTGCTATGGACCAATTATAATTGCCTGAAAGTTTTTCGCGGAGTCTCTTTACATGAACGTCAACTGTTCGTGAATCACCGATGAAATCATACCCCCATAGCTGGTTCAGAAGCTGATCTCTGGTGAATACCTGGTTCGGATGAGATGCCAGGAAGTAGAGAAGTTCGATCTCCTTAGGTGGCATTTCTATCTCGGAATCTTCAAAAGTAACTGAGTAGTTTGAAAGATTGACAATCAGTCCCGGATATTCGATGTATTTTCCTGTTTTTTCAAAACTATCGGAAGCAGGTGCCGGTTCCTCCTCAGACTTACTTGTGCCGGAACGTCTGAGTACTGCGCTGACTCTGGCAACAAGCTCGTTTGAATCAAATGGTTTAACTATATAATCATCTGCACCCATCTTTAGACCGAGAACTTTATCGAAGATCTCGCCCTTGGCAGACAGGAAGATGATAGGTGTATCTTTTTCCTTTCGAATCTGCTGACATACCTCGTATCCATCCATGCCCGGCAGCATGATGTCCAGAAGTATAAGATCCGGATCGTAAACCTTGGCAAGTGTCAGGGCTTCTTCTCCGTCAGCAGCTGTTTCAGTGTCATACTGCTCTTTTTCCAGATATAGAGCTATCAGTTCGGCGATGTTTTCGTCATCGTCGACGATAAGAACTTTTTGCTTTAACATGCTTCAACCTCCCATCATAATTTAACAACTGTAACCCCGGAGTCCCCTTCTCCATATTCTCCGAGTCTGAATTCTTTTACAAAACTTTTCTTTTTTAAATATTCAGTGACGGCCTTTCTCAGAGCACCTGTACCTTTTCCGTGAACGATGCGTACCGTTTCGGTATGAGTGAGAAGTGCATCGTCAAGGAACTTATCCAGCTCTGCAAGTGCTTCGTCTACGGTTTTTCCAAGTAGATTTATCTCAGGCTTGAAGGAATAAGCCTTTCCGGAACCTGTAGCTCCGGTATTGGCGAATCTGAATATCTGATCCGCTGTCTTGGTTTTAATTTTATCTTCCTTTATTATAAGAAGATCACTTATGTTGAAACGCGAAGTAAGAATACCCATCTCTACGAGGGCATTTCCTTTGGCGTCCGGAAGCTCTATGATATGACCTTCCGTATTTATACTGAGTACGAGTACCTTGTCACCTATGTGGAAATCTTTTGCTTTCTGTCCGGAGATCTTTGGAGCCTCTTTCTTCTTATCGTTGCTGCCATAAGAATCCTTCTTCTTACGAAGACCGGTTCTGGTTTCTTCAAGCTTACGTGCGTCGACCTTGTCAGGTGAATTGAGCCACTTGTTGTAGTCGCGGATAGCAGAATCTGCAAAGTCCTTTGCATCCTCAACTATATCGCGAGCTTCGGCACGTGCCTTGTCTAAAATCTCGGATTTTTTCTCGTCGAGAGTTTTCTCCTTGTCCGAAAGCCTTTTTCTCAGCTGTTCGGCGGACTTGGTCTCGATTTCAAGTTCTGATCTGAGACGTGACATCTCACGTTCATTTTCTTCCAGT
>JAFZXD010000095.1 GCA_017616955.1 Eubacterium sp.
ATTGTACGCATCGAATACTACTATAACTTCAGTATCGCGCATAACCCTGTACTCTGACATTATATCCAGAAGCCTGTATCTCGCGCCTTCCAGCTCTATGGAATCCTGATTGGACCTTCTTCCGGCAGAATTATCCGGATTAGATAATAGACCCTTCAGCTCATCCCAGGCATGGATTATGTTATAACCATCAACGAGCAGATACTTAGGTTTTACCTTTGACGTCTTTTCAGTCGTTGCTTTATTACCGGGACCTGAAGAATTTGTGTGTTGGCTTGCCCTGTCACGAGCTATACTCGTGTTCTTTCTAAGGTAAACCCTCTTACCGTTTCTCTTCTCTTTTCCGGCATTCGCATGAGTAGTACTCATCAGGATCGAATCTATCTCATCCGTTCCGATAGCCTCGAGTCCCGAACGTTCAACACTACGTCTGTCCCTCTCCTGAGCAGCATTTCTGACTCTTTCAGCTTCTTTCTCAAGAGCCTCATCATCCGACTCCGTGATTATATCAAAATATCTGCCCTCTCTCGAATCCAGATGCATCATTTCCTCACACTCAAACCAAGGAACATAGTATCCTGCCCCATGAGAGATGAAAATACTTCCGGATGGATTCTTGGCATCCGTATCAGGGTCATAACTTAACCCAAGGCTTTCAAAATATTCATCCGAACACGGCTTATATGGTCCCGGCTGAAGGCTGATACTGCCTTTACCCGATGTATACTTTGTAAGCTCAGCCTGATAATTCTTGAGGTGTCTTGCCGGCGCAGAACCGATTATAACTGCAGTCTCATCAGTCTGACTTTCAAGAGTACATTTGCCCTCCATCTGGTTTATATCCGTCATAGCTCTTCCCATGGAAGCAGCAGGAAGCGTTATTCTAAAATCAAAGTAAGGTTCCAGAAGTACATTTTCTGTCTTCATAAGCGCCTGACGAACCGCACGTCTTGTAGCCTCTTTAAAGTCCTGACTATCGCTGTGCTTGATATGGCTCTTTCCCGCAACAAGGGTAATCCTTATATCCGTCAGTTCAGAACCAGTGATAACTCCCGGTGGGAGGTCATTTTCAAGAGTCGACAGAATAGTCTTCTGCCAATTAATCCCCAGCTCACTCACACTCAGATCACTGGCTATCTCGATGCCTCGTCCTTCCTCAAGCGGCTCCAGCAGAAGCTGAACCTCACTGTAATGTCTCAGCGGTTCAAAATGTCCATACCCCATAACAGGTACAGCAATTGTTTCTTTATATATAAGCCTACCTTCGTCAAATGTCACCTTAACGCCGTATCTTTCAAGTATGGTCGCCGCCAGAATCTCCAGCTGGAACTCTCCCATAACCGATACAAGTATCTCCTGACTATCAGAATCCGTTTCAATATCGAGAAGCGGGTCCTCGGAGATCATTTCACGAAGTTTCGGAATAAATGTAATAACCGGAGTATCTATCGGAAGTATCATGTTATATCTCAGAACAGGGCGTGACATTATCTTGTCATCGTCTGATTCATCACCAAGACCCATTCCGATAAATGCATCTTCAAGTCCAAGAAATGCAACTACATCGCCTTCTGAAGCCTCTTTTATACTCTCGTACTTTCCACCACTGTACAGGCGAATCTGACTGATCTTGGCTCCACCAAGTCTGTCATCATCCGGAATATCTCTAACCGAGAACTTTCCTCCGGTAACCTTTGCAAAGCAGAGTTTATGACCATCTTCAAATCCAACTTTAAATACCTTTGCCGAAGCCTCGGTCCTATATTTGAATTCCGTCGTATATCCCGTGAGAATCCTCACAAGACTGTCCGTTCCCGTATTCTTAAGCGCACTTCCGAATAGAACCGGATGGAACAATCCCTTATATAAGAGCTCGACTATTCTCTCATCGTTTATATCGCCGGTTTCAAGAAATTCCTCGATAGAAGTTTCAGACAGTGATGCTATCTCTTCTTTTATATCACTCAATTCATCAGAATCAGATTCTTTAGCTGTTATATCCGCAAGAAGCAATCCGGATATGGCACCCGGACCAAATGCCCCCTTCAGCTCAGCCATAATCTCACCGCAGCTTCTCTGACACATATCCATCTTATTCACATATACAACAAATGGCACCCTGTACATTCCCAAAAGTGCAGCAAGTCTCTTGGTACTTTCCGTAACTCCGTCAGGTCCACTCACCACAAGAACAGCTATATCCATAACAGACATAGCTCTTTCTGTTTCTCCGATAAAATCCACATGTCCCGGAGTATCTATAATAGTTATTCTTATATCTTCATCAGACATATTAAGAGGACTATCCTTCGTGCAGTCTATTATAGCCTGTTTCGAAACAATAGTTACTCCACGTTTCTTTTCCAGAAGTTCGGTATCAAGAAATGCATTTCCGTTATCTACACGGCCGGCACTTCTGATCATACCTGTTTCCAGGAGCAGACTTTCTGTAAGAGTTGTTTTTCCGGCATCAACGTGTGCCAGAATTCCAAGAGTAATCTTTTTCATAACCACATTTAATCCTATAAACCAACACAGCTGCCGATAAACGGCAGCTGCTAGTATTTAAATATTTAATTCATCTGTACATCAGGCACAAGGATTACTCCTTAATATCACTTGTACAATGTGGACACTTGGTAGCTTTAATGTCAATCTCCGAGAAACAGAATGGACATTTCTTTGTTGTAGGTTCCTCTTCCACTTCTTCCTTCTTACGAAGATTTATAAGCTTGTTCATACCCTTAAGCATAAGGAAAAGAACAAGTGCAATTATCAGGAAATTAATAATAGCGGTAATAAAATCACCATAGTTCAATGTGAGAGATTTAGCTGTCTCAGCATCGAGTCCTGAATAATCAACCCATGGAAGTTTTATTGATCCACCAACTTCTGCACCACCAATACTGTTGATCAACGGATTGATGAAGCTCTCTGTAAGTGCTGTAACAATAGAACTAAAAGCGCCACCAATGATAACACCAATAGCCATGTCCATAACATTGCCCTTAAGAGCAAACTCTTTGAATTCCTGTAAAAACTTTTTCATGCCTTGTACCAATCCTTTCTAGATACTAATGATAAACACCTAGAAGATTGTAACATCAAAAGCGAAAAAAATCAACCTGCTAAGAGTCGTTAATCAGACTCCAACGAACTCAAATTCAAACGTTATAGGACCATTTACATTGATGTGATATTCATCATGTACAGGTGCTCCCCAGCTGTCATCTCCACCGATTCCAAGCTGCTGTTTTGCAACTCTTACAACCGTATAATGTTTAGCCGGAAGCTCATAATCATGCATAGCATTTTCAAGCTCATGCGGTGTATACGGAAGAGCCGAGAAGTTGATAGACTCTCCGGAGAAGCATACTCCTCTTCCCTTAAGATCGGTAATCTTTGCATACCTTACATCTGTCTTATTACCGCATTCCTGAGGAACAAGGTACTTCGCCATGTTATCTTCAACTTTATTGCTATATATTCCTAACTTACCGCCATGCTTTCTATCCTCGTAAGTTTCAGCCGGTCCATTACCGTACCACTCAACATTATCATAGTCAGCATCAAACTTGAACATTACACCGAATTCCGGCATATCTCCAAGTCCGGATACAGGATCATATGACATAACAACCTTTATACGGCCATCACCATGAACTCTGTACTCAAGCTTGCACTCAGCCTCAGGAGATGTAGGGAGTGTGTATGTATAAGTTATACTTGCATAGTCCGCTTCTTCCTTAAGAACAGGATCCTTAGTATAAGAATACATACTTGCCAGCTTCCACTGTCCCATGTGCGCTGTCATGTTATTACCTCTGTCGTTGTCAACAGGAGCACGCCAGAAGTTAGGCTTAGGAACAGCCTTGAGCATCTCTTTTCCGGCATACTTGTAAGAAACAAGTCCACCTGCTATAAAAGAGAATAATGCTTCAAAGTTCTCGCCCTTAACACCAATATTATAATCTCCCTTTGTAACCTTATAAGGCTTCTCGGCAGATTTAGCTTTTTCAATATCAGCTATGATACCCTGACCAAATGCTATCTCATATCCAGCTTTTGCCCATAATTTATCATCTGTAAGTCTAAACGATATAGTTACAATGTATTCACCCGGATATACAGGCTTATCAAATGGAATATCGAAAGTCTTGGAACATCCAGGTTCAACACTGATATCATTCAAAGTCTTTGAGTCAAAAAGCTTTCCGTCTCTGAGTAATTCAGCAACACATGTAAAGCTATCTGTATTAACAAAAAGATTCTTATTAACTACAGTAAAGTTCTTGTCAGAAACTTCTATAGAAATGTTCTGATATACAAACTTTACTTCCTGCATCTTAGGTGATTCATTTCTCTCACCACC
>JAFZXD010000096.1 GCA_017616955.1 Eubacterium sp.
AAAGGAAGATTATCTGATGGGAATAAACTTCTCACGAGCTCTTACACTTAAGTATTCCTATCCGGTTAAGCAGTATCTGGGTGTGGACAAATGTGTTATCGCGGTTGGACGTGTTATGACCTGTGTTTTGGGAATGATAGTAAAGAGAGAGCGTGAGATAAGAGATTTTGTACCGACTCCTTTCTACAGAGTAATTGCAAGTATCGGAAAGAAGCCTGAGGAAGCAGATAACACAACGCTTTTTGAGGCTGAATGGAAGGCTGTGGAAGGTAGTATATACTTCAACAGTCCAAAGCTGTATAAGGAAAATGGATTCAAAGAAAGAGTTGATGCAGAGCAGTTGATCGAGTACTGCGATAATCCGATTCCTGTTGAAATGAAGATAAAGAGTCTTACTAAAAAGACAGAGAAAAAGAATCCGCCTATGTTATATAACCTGGCTGAGCTTCAGAATGACTGTTCAAGACTCTTCAAGATAAGCCCGACAGAAACGCTGAACACAGTTCAGGAACTATATGAAAAGAAGATGGTTACTTATCCGAGAACCGATGCCAGAGTTCTTTCGACAGCAATATCAAAAGAGATAGATAAGAATCTGAGAGGACTTTGCAACTTCCAGAAGCTGGCGCCATTTGCACAGAATATACTTAATCAAGGCGGATATAAGGGTATAGCGAAGTCCAAGTATGTAAATGACAAGCTGATAACAGACCACTATGCCATAATCCCAACAGGACAGGGACTTGGGCAACTTGGAAAGCTGACTGCTATCCAGGCAAAGGTTTATGAGATAATAGCCAGAAGGTTTTTATCCATATTCTATCCGGCTGCAGAGTATCAGAAGATAAGTATGGTACTTACCAGAAAGACGGAAGAGTTTAATGCTTCATTCAAGGTTCTTTCTAAACCGGGCTATCTGGTGATAGCAGATCCGAACTTCGGAAAGAAGAAAGAACAGCCTGCAGAAGGTTCTTCGGAAGATGAGAAGAATACACAGGATCAGGTTGCAACGGAAGAGGTACTTGAGTACATTTCCGGACTCAGAAAAGGAAGTACGCTATCCTGTAATGGATTTGAGATAAAAGAAGGTAAGACAAGCTCACCGAAGAGATATACTTCGGGTTCTATGATCCTTGCTATGGAGAATGCGGGACAGCTGATAGAAGATGAAGAACTCCGCGAACAGATAAAGGGAAGCGGAATCGGAACTTCAGCGACGCGAGATTCTATCATAACCAAGCTTGTAACGAATAAGTACATCAATCTGAACAAGAAGACACAGGTGCTAACACCTACATTTCTTGGGGAAATCATATATGATGTTGTACTGTATTCCATAAACGGACTTCTGAGAGCCGACCTTACGGCAAGTTGGGAGAAAGGACTTACGGGGGTAGCGGACGGAAGCATATCCGAAGAGGAATATATGAGTAAGCTTTCAGATTATGTGGTGAAGTATACGAATGCGGTTAAGTCGGTTCGAAATCAGAATCAGATGCATGTGATATTCGATAAGACAAAACCGTTTTATAAAAGTAAAAAATGATAGTTACTTATATTGATAAATGACTTTACGGAGGAAAATTATTATGAAACACGAGGAGCAGGTGACAATTAAGAATATGTATGATCTTGATCATACAGAGGCGAAAGCATTGCTTAGTTCTCTTACATTTCCATGGGAAGCACTTCCTATGATCAAGGACTATATACTGGACCTAGGAGCGAAGATAGATGATGATCCGGAGCTCAGTGCCCGGTATGAGAAAAGAGGAGAAGATATATGGATTCACAAGACTGCTACGGTTTTTGACAGTGCATATATCGCAGGACCTTGTATAATAGGAGAAGGAACCGAAGTCAGACAGTGCGCTTTTGTAAGAGGTTCGGCGCTTGTCGGAAAGAATTGTGTTGTGGGTAATTCGACAGAACTTAAAAATGTAATCATATTCGACAATGTTCAGGTTCCTCATTATAACTATGTCGGAGACTCAATCCTTGGATACAAGTCACATATGGGAGCAGGTTCTATCACTTCCAATGTTAAGTCTGACAAAACACTTGTTGTTGTGAAAGGAAATGATGAATATTCCGATATAAATATCGAAACCGGACTCAAGAAGTTCGGAGCTATGCTTGGAGATAATGTTGAGGTTGGATGCAACAGTGTTCTTAATCCGGGAAGCGTTATAGGAAGAAACACAAATATATATCCGCTTTCACCTGTCAGAGGATTTATTCCGGAGAACAGCATCGTGAAGACAGGAAATGTAATAGTAGAGAAGAAATAAGGTTTATAAAAAGTAAAAGGGATTTATATGAAAAAGGAATTTAGAAAAATCAGATTAACAGCGTTATTGCTTGTTATGGTTACGCTTCTTTCATCAGTCGGTCAGAGTATGACTGTGGATGCGAAAACTAAAGACAATGCAAATAGTGGGACAACTTCTAAGACAGTAAAAGATTTTATCGAGACTCTTCTGCAACCGGTAGGTTCTACCATGTACATCTACGGTGGTGGATGGAATGAGGCTGATACAGGTGCGGGAAAGGAAGCAAGAACGCTTGGCCTTTCTCCGAAGTGGGCTGAATTTGCCGCAAAGCAGACTTCTTCATATAATCACAAGGATTATAACTATAAGGCAGATGTCAGCGTGATCCATCTGGGACTTGACTGTACAGGCTATGGTGGATGGGCTCTGTATAACGTTCTTGAGACAAAGAACAACAGACCGGGTTATGTGGATTATGATAACAAGGTTCTTGAAAGACTTCAGGGTCAGGGCTTCGGATCGCTTACACCGGCTCCGTCAGTTTCTGATTATAAGCCCGGAGATATCATGAATAATGATCAGCATATGTGGATCGTTGTAGGTAGCTGCGATGATGGCAGTGTTGTGCTTCTTCATTCAAGTCCTCCGGGAGTTCAGATATCAGGAACAGCGACTCCTTCGGGAGACAAAAATTCGCAGGCGAATGTACTTGCAACATACTACATGAAGAAGTATTATAGCAGTTGGTATCAGAGATTCCCTGACAGCAGCAGAGGTGCTTCTTACCTATCCGGATATGACCAGTACAGATGGAATGGAAAAGTTGGACTTACCGATCCCGACGGATATCTATCGATGAGTGCTTATATGGTTCTCAAAGATATATTTGGAACTGCTCCGGCAGGTTTTTCGGATTCAAGACAGAAACAGTTTGAGGATAACAAGAAGCCGGGTTGGAAGAAGGATGGCAGAGGCTGGTGGTACAGGAAGAAAGACGGCACTTATCCAAAGTCTCAGTGGCTGAGCATAAAAGGGGTTAAGTATTTCTTCGATAAGAACGGTTATATGGTTACCGGCTGGAAGAAGATAAAAGGTAAGTGGTACTACTTCAATCCTAGTGGCAAATATGCCAGAGGCTGGAAGCAGATAGATGGAACGTGGTATTATTTCAAAACCACAGGTGTGATGGCTACAGGCTTTATCAAGGTAAAAGGCGTAAGGTATTACCTTAAAACAAACGGAAGTATGGTTACCGGCTGGAAGAAGATAAAGGGTAAATGGTACTACTTTGAGACTTCCGGAGCTATGGCTAAGGGCTGGAAGCAGATTAACGGAAAATGGTATTATCTGAAGAAAGACGGAAGTATGGCTGCTTCCGAATATATTGATGGATACTATCTTGGCCCGGACGGTGCCTGGAGATAGTTTATGGGGGCTATATGAAAGACGGTATTATTGTTGTTAATCATGGAACGGTTAATCTGGAGGCGCGTCAGCGTACTCTTGATGAATTTGTGCTTTCCATCGGTGACCGATTTGAGGAAGCCGATATAGCATGTGCATATACGGACAGTAATGTCAGAAAGGCTCTTCGTGATATAACCGGAGAGCGTGTTCAGAATGTTAAAGCTGCTATGCTTTCTATGAAGGAACGTGGTATATCGCATCTTACTGTAGTGACCACAGACATTATAGAAGATGAAAGCAATATGCGGATGCGCGAGGAGATATCGTCCATTGCAAGCCTTTTTACAGAGGTAAAGGTTTCAAAGCCTCTTATATCATCGTTATCAGATGCTGAAGTAACCGCAAGGGCGGTATACGGAGCATTTAAAGAGATGGTCGGAGAGGATGTGCTGATCCTTGTGGCTGAAGGCGCAAAGAATGATGGCGTCGAAGAAATGAGTGCATTTGAAAATGCTATGAAAGGTTTTATGAAAGACAGCCATGTAGCTACACTTAAGGGAGAACGACGTCTCTATAAAGTAATAAAAGATCTAAAGAATGCCGGCATGCATTCCGGAAGGATTGTTCTTGTTCCTTTGGAATTTGTGGCCGGTGAAGAAATAGAGAATGAACTGTCCAGAGAGTATGCAGGGCTTGTATCGCGTCTTGAAGAAGACGGCTATACTGTTGAAACGGTATTCAAAGGACTTGGAGAATATGATGAGTTTCAGAGACTTTTCCTGAGACACATTTACTCCGCATAAAGATAAATGAAGATTTCTTAAGGAGATAAATCTTATGAAGATTATTATAGCCGGTTGCGGCAAGGTTGGACAAAGTCTTGCCGAAAGGCTTACGGATATCGGACATGAAGTTACGGTTATGGATAAGAACTATGAACATCTGTCAAGTGTGACCAATTCGGCAGATGTTATGGGATTCCAGGGAGACTGTACCAGCGTGCATAATCAGGTTGAAGCCGGAATAAAGAAGGCAGACCTGCTTATAGCCGTTACCGATAACGACGAGATAAATATGCTTACCTGTCTGATCGCTAAAAAAGCAGGTGAGTGTCAGACTATAGCGAGAATCAGAAGTCCGCAGTACACCGATGAGATAAGATATCTCAAAGAGGAACTCGGACTTTCCATGTGTATAAATCCCGAAATGGTTGCTGCGGACGAAATGGTACGTCTTATACAGATTCCGTCAGCTCTCGAGGTTGATACATTTGCAAAGGGAAAGGTTAGCCTTATAGGTATTGAGATTCCCGAGGAGTCGGTTCTTGACGGACTTGCCATAAGAGATCTCTCCGGAAAGATAGGAACCAATTCACTTATCTGTGTTGCGGAACATGAAGGAAATACAGTTATCCCTCGAGGAGATTATGTACTTCATGCGGGAGATAAGATATCCGTTACTCTTTCGATGAGTGATGTGAGCACATATCTTAATAAGATTGGTATCAAGGCAAGAAAGATAAAGAATATACTTATAGCAGGTGGCGGAAAGATATCTTATTATCTGGCAAAGAAGCTGCTTGCTCTCAGAGTAAATATAAAAATAATAGAAAAAGACAGAGCAAGATGCGAGGAACTTGCCGAGTTGCTTCCGAAAGCTATGATAATCTGCGGCGATGCTACAGATAAGAAGCTTCTGGAGCAGGAATCGATAGAAGATATGGATGCTGTCTGCGGCCTTATGCATCAGGATGAGGCAAATATCATGCTTTCTCT
>JAFZXD010000097.1 GCA_017616955.1 Eubacterium sp.
GAGGTTCGTTTATCCTGAATAATCTTTTCTGAACAAGAGAATGATTGGGAGCGATGATAATATGTCGTATATTGAACTGAAAAATGTTGAAAAGGAATACCGTGGAGAAGTCAAAGTTCTGGCCGTCCATGATATGAGCTTTACGATTGAAGAAGGTGAGCTGGTTGCTATTCTCGGACAAAGCGGTGCGGGAAAGACAACTCTCCTTAACATGCTCGGAGGTATGGACAGTCCTACCGGTGGATCGATCGTTGTCGACGGTAAAGAGATATCCGGAATGAAGAACAGAGAACTGGTCAGATACAGAAGAAATGATATCGGTTTCATCTTCCAGTTCTATAATCTGGTTGCAAACCTTACCGCGGTAGAGAATGTTGAACTGGCATGCCAGCTTTGCAAGGATGCATTTAATCCTGTTGATGTCATGTATGAGGTGGGACTTGGTGAGAGACTTAAGAATTTCCCAAGTCAGCTATCAGGTGGAGAGCAGCAGAGAGTTGCGATCGCGAGAGCTATCGCAAAGAATCCGAAGATACTGCTTTGCGATGAACCGACAGGAGCACTTGATTCTGAAACAGGAAAGAAGATCATAGAGCTTCTTTTACTGACATGCAGAAATCGAAATGTAACTACTATAATAGTTACTCATAATTCTGACATAGCAAAGATATGCGATAAGATCATAAAAGTGAAAAACGGAACTGTTGATAAGATTACTGTAAATGAATCTCCACTTAGTGTGGACGATATTGACTGGTAGCTTATGATAGTAAAAAATACACTGAAGAAAATAGGGAAATCATTCGGAAGATTTATATCACTTGTTGCTATAATTCTTATCGGAGTTGGATTTTATGCGGGCATCAGACAGTCAATGCCTGCTATTCGTGATGTCCAGAATCGTTTTACAAAGGACACAAATATGATGGATCTTCATGTTGTAAGTACGCTGGGACTTACTGATTCAGACGTGGAAGAACTATCGAAACTGCCTGATGTAGATATGGTTACGGGCGGATACTCGAAGTACGTTTACAGTGATGAAGATGTTATACGTGTTATGTCCATAGATCTGGATATAGATATATTTCAGATGAAGGACGGCAAATATCCGACAGAAACTAATGAGTGTCTGGCGGATTATAGGAATTATAAAGTCGGAGATATAGTCAGGATAACCGAGCCTCTGAAAACGTCAGATGACGATGACGAAGAAGATGATGAGGATGAGAATAAGGATGACATTAACTGTCATACTTATGTTGTTTCGGGTACTGTTGTATCTCCTATTTATATGGGAAATGACCTCGGCACGGTAAATCTTGGAAATGGTGAACTGAAGTCATATATCCTTGTTAAAGATGATTGTTTTGATTATGACACTTATACAGATGTCTATATAACGATGGATAAGACTGAGGAAGATGTCCCTTATTCTGAATCTTATGATAAAAAACTGAAGAAGCTTAAAAAGTCAGTTGAGTCGATCAAATCAAAGAGACAGAAAGCAAGAGAAGATGAACTCTTTGAAGAGGCTAAGAATAAGGCTTATGACAAGGTAGAAGAGAAACGTTCTGAGATAGAGTCGGATGTCCGTAAGGAAGTTGAGACTGAGGTCCGCAAGAAGATAAAAGAAGAGCAGGATGCTCAGAAGAGCAAACTGAGAGAACAGGCGAGTAAACTTGGAACTACATTTGAGAAGTTGATAGGTACTCTGTCGGATAAAGTTCAGAGTGCACTTTCACCTGTAACGGATGAGCAGGTTAAGAAGCTTGTTGATGAGCAGATGGATGATGCCATGGAAGAGGCTATGGATACGGCTAGAAAAGAAGCTGTAGATAAGATAGATATTCCTGAGTGCAAGTGGATAATCCAGACAAGAAATGAAGTTGTTACTTCATATAAGATCCTCGTGGATCAGTACCGCGAAGTTGAAAGTATAGCGGATATAATCCCTATATTCTTTATTGTGATAGTTATATTGATGACGTCAAATACAATGTCGAGAATGATAGCTGAAGAGCGTCTTGAGATGGGTACATTTACCTCACTTGGATATTCGAATGTGGCTATCATCGGCGGCTATATGATCTATGTATTGGTTGCTACGATATTTGGAGCGGCCGGCGGATATTTTCTGGGAGTCAGGTTCCTGCCGGATTTTGTCTATGCATGTTTTCCTGTCTCACTGCCGGATATATCATTTACATTCAGGCCTGTCATGTTCTGGAGCTGCATGGGTGTATCGTTCGTTGTTATGACTCTGGTAACGGTTGTCTCATGTTTGAAGGAACTTAAGTCTAAGCCGGCATATCTGATGAGACCGGTTCCGCCTAAGAGTGGTAGAACGCTTCTTTTGGAGCGGGCAGGATTCATATGGGATAAGATTACATTTTCCTGGAAGACAACTATCAGAAACATTGCAAGATACAGAGGCCGTGGCCTAATGACTGTCATCGGAGTAGGTGGATGTACGTTCCTGATGTTTATCGGATTTGCGATAAGAGATTGTACAGGAACGGTTGGTGATAAGCAGTTTGATCAGGTGCTTCACTATGATGTTATGGCTGTTCTTGGGGAGGATGTGAAGTCATTTGATGGTATACCTCTAAAGAAGAATGAGCTTACCCGTGATGAGCTTGGTGATCTGTTGAAGGATCCGCTCATGTTCAGACAGGAAGTTATGAAGGTGGAGAATAAGGAAAATTACAGTCTGGATGTTTACCTTATTGTAGTTGATTCGGATGATCCGCTTTTTGACCGATATATGACACTTCGAGAGGCGAATCCAAGAGATGTTAAGGCTGAGCCGGTTGACGGTTCTGATATAGAAGAGGGTACGCCACTTGAGTTGAGTGACGATAAGGTCATCGTGACTCCGAGGATAGCATATAAAATGGATGCGGGGATAGGCGCAAAGCTAAAGATGACAGATTCGGATAATGAAGAATACGAAGTGACTGTCGGTGGAGTTGCCGAGAACTATGTATCCAACTATATCTATATGTCTGAGAAGCTATATAAGAAGATATTTGGACAGGATGTAAAGTATAACGCACTTGTTGCAGCAGATGGAACCGGCGGAGTTCAGAGAGCGAAGGACTCGGTTGAAGAATTGGGATTCTTTGAGAGTATCATAAATATTTATAAAAATGAAACAGCCGGATCTGATGAAGGTGAAAAAATACAGATAGCAAGTGATGAAACAAGTGAACTGACTAAAAAACTCTACAAGGTTGAAAGTTTTGTAAGTGTTAATACAACTGATGTGGTCCTGAAAAGGGCAAATGAAGCCATAAAGGGACTGGATATGGTGGTCGTGATGCTGGTATGCATAGCTTCGCTGCTTGCATTTACTGTCCTGTATAACCTGAATGCGATAAACATCAGTGAGAGGACAAGAGAGATAGCGACACTTAAGGTGCTGGGTTTTACGCCGGTTGAAACAAATGATTACATTTACAGGGAATCAATAATAAACGGAATTCTGGGAATAGCCGCAGGTCTGTTGATATCACCTTATCTTCACGGAAGAGTAATGGATGTCATAAGTGTTGATACGCTGGTTTTCCTTAGAGAGGTAAAGACGCAGAGCTTTACTTATGCAGCGGTCTTATCGATGATATTTCTTCTGATAATGCTGGTTGTGACATTTTTCAAACTTACAAAGATTGATATGATAGAGTCGCTTAAGAGCGTAGATTAAACAGTTTTTTGTGTGAATAGTTTGTGAATCGAAAAAATTTAGTTAACATAAGTGTTGCTAAATCGAACAAAAATAGGTATAATATGCTAGTTATGGTATCGTTACTATTCACAGTTAAGAGATAGCATTGTAAAACAACTGCTTGCATGTTGTTTTTGCAAGGGTATCTCTTAGTACCTGCGAAGCAGGTAACTCAAAAGGCACGATTAAGAGTGCGTATTGAGTTACTGTGAATAGTTAGATTGATAGTTGAACAGAAAGTTCAATGAAAAGCTTTAGAAAAATAAGGTGACAACATGAAGTTTATTCATATTGCTGATGTTCATCTTTTCGCTACTCCTGATAAGGATTATGAGTGGGGCGAAAACAGAACTAAAGAGATTGAAGAGACATTTGAAAAAGTAATAGATGCTTGTAATGAGCGAGATATAGATCTTCTGCTTATAGCCGGTAATCTTTTCGACAGATCTCCATCAGTTGAAGATCTAAAGTATGTCGACGATAAGCTGAACCGACTTGAGAAGACAAGAACAATCCTTCTTTCGGGATCGGATGATTATATCCCGATGGGACTTACAAGTTCGGCATATAAGTTTAAGTCGCGTACGGTTCTGCTTCCTTCGGGCAAGACGACGAATGCTTATTTGAAGGGAATCAACACCTGTGTTACAGGTTACAGCTATGCTAAACCGACTTACACGGAAAGAGTTCTCGAACAGATAGATCCCGGACGTGAGAATGCGATAAACATCCTGATAGGTCATGGTGGAGATAAGCTTCACATGCCTTTCCGAAAAGAAGTTATTGCTGCTAAGGGATATGATTATGTCGCTATGGGATATATCAGAAAACCTGTACATATCCTCAAGAACCGTATGGCATACGCAGGTTCGCCTGAACCTCTTGGACCGGCTGAAACCGGTAGACACGGATATGTTTACGGAGAGATAACTGATGCCGGAACGAAGATTACGTGGTGTCCTATAGCAAGAAGAAATTATGTGGATATAAGCATTACGCTTAATCCTGACCTGTCTGCGGAAGAGATAACCAAGACAGTTGAGGAGAAGATGCTTAAGCTTGGAAATGAGAATATATATAAAATTGTTCTCAGAGGTTTCTCAAATAATAATGAGAAGATAGATTTTTCAAGAATTAAAAACAGATATAATATTCGAGAGATACTCAATATGACTATCTCAAATGAAGATGAAAGAACACTTCGAATTGAGAACGAAACAAATATGATGGGAAGCTTCATTAGAGAAGTCAGAGAAAGCTATACACTTGATGAAACTATCAGGGACAAAGCACTCCGATATGGAATGGAAGCTCTCATTATGGCAGGAGAAGATAAATAAATGTACGTTACAAAGCTCTTGATAAGAGATTTTGGAAAATTTCATAACAGAAATATGGATTTTGCCCCGGGTATAAATATCGTTGTGGGAAATGAAGGAACCGGAAAGTCAACATTGCGTGATTTCCTTGTTGGGCTTATCTACGGTATTCCGAGAAGAGAAGGAATCACAAAGGTTCGTTCAAACTACGATCTTAGAAAACCTAAGGGACGTTCGGGTTATTCCGGAACGGCATATATTAAGAGTGATGATAAGTCATATCTGGTTGAGAGAAACTTCCTCGCCGGCGCCAGAAAGGCTTCGGTTTTGGATGTTGCTTCCGGACGTGATGTCAGACTTAATAATGTGGATACTTTGAGTGGTACACTTTGTGAGACTGACAAAAACACTTATCTTGATACAAGATGTATAATAGAGGATGAGTCAAGCCGTGCCGATCTTCAGGAATATCTCATAAATATTACTTTGACAGGAACATCTAACATTAACAAGGATGAGGCTATAAAGTACCTTGAAAATGAAAAGAAATCTCATGTTCCCAGACCTCTTATCAGACGACTTGATGAGCTTGATGAGAAACTGTCTGAGTATGAGACGGTTGATGATGAGATAGAAGTCGTTGAAGAAGAACTTAAGAGAATAAATGATGAATTCATGATGGAGGCTGAACGCCGTAAGAGAGAAGCTCGACAGATGGTTGAGAATGAAGACGGAACAGTTTCTTATAAAAATGATAGTTCATTTGACGAAAAGATAGATATCCTAACCGAAAAGGATACAACTATCGGAGCCAGCAATAAAGCTGCCGATGCAGAAGAGGCTGCGGAGAAAGAACGTAAGAAAAAAGAGAAAGACGGAATCAAGTTCACTGATCGTATTCCTGTTATTCTCGGAACCGGTGTTTTGGTTGTCCTTATAATCGCCGGAATAGTTACGTTACTTCCTTTTGAACCTGTAATAAGATCGCTGTTCGTTATATTTACAGCATTGTTTGTTCTGTATACTATATTTGAAGGTTTCCGTATAAAAGGATACTTCAATTCGGACTCGAATGGTGAAGAGGTTCCGGATGAGGATGAGTTCCAGAGAGTCCTTGATGAACTTAAAGAAGAAGCGGCTCAGCAGGAACAGCTGGAATTCGATATGGAATTTGCAAAAGATTACCAGGAGCAGAAAGAGATACTGAACGATATGCTTGAAAAGCTTCTTGTAAGACGCGGGGAGAGAAATAAACTTCGTCAGGAATTTGATCAGGTATTTAAGAAGAAGAGTGAACTTGAAGATGATATGAAAGCTATTGATTTTGCTATCAAAAAGATTAATGCTCTTGCAGAAAAGTATCGTGTAGATGCATTTAAGAATCTTCTTGGTCACGTATCAACATATATCGGAGCTCTGACATTGGGAGAATTCAGAGGACTTGCTTTCAATTCAGAAGGTGAAGTTGTGCTGAAGGGAGACTATAAAACAGTTCCTCTTTCCAGTCTTAGTCAGGATGATTCCAGAAAAGTTTATCTTGCAGTCAGACTCAGTATCGTAAAGTTCCTTGCTAAAGAGAAGCTTCCGCTTATTATAGACGGTACTTCTTCTATAAAGACTGAGGAAGAGATAAAAGCTCTGGTAGACTCACTGGTATCAATGAATGAAGAGCAGATTATCATTCTTACGGCAAATGCGGGAATGAATCAGGTATTCAAGAATAAAGGGGTTAAGACGAATCTTATTACCCTATAAGAAGAGAAGGTGGAATCGCAAGAAACGGTTTCACCTTTCCTGTTTTTTGGGTTTAGGCAAGTAAGTTGGCAAGTGTAAGAGTATGTATGTTGCTTCAACTTACTTGCTTTCTGCAACGGTAGTATTTGAATAAATTTAATATCGTGAAAATATAAATTGTATGAGGAAAGGTGAGATGGACAGAATATATACATATGAAGAGGTAGATAGATATATAAGTGATATCCCGAGGTTTACGAAGAAGACGAAGGTGGATAATACGAAGATTCTTCTGGAGAAGCTTGGGAATCCGCAGAAGAAGTATAAGTCGGTTCATATAGCCGGAACAAACGGAAAGGGTTCTGTGGCGAAGATGATGTCGCTTCTTATTGAGAAGAGTGGGAAGAAGACAGGACTTTTTACGTCTCCTCATCTTATTAAGATTAACGAGAGATTTTGCATTAATGGAATTGATATTTCGGATGAAAGACTGGTCGAGTTGTTTAACCGTGTTATGGAAGCAGTAGAAGAATGTACTATAGAGCTTAAAGAGGTTGAATCGTCCGACGATGGAAATATATGGGTATTTCAGCATCCTGCATATTTCGAGTTTATATTTTGTATGGCTGCTCTTTACTTTGCTGAGGAAGGCTGCGATTATGTAGTATATGAGACCGGACTTGGTGGAAGACTGGATGCTACAAATGTCATCGAGCCGGAGGTTTCTATCATTACATCTATCGGGTTTGATCATATGCAGTATCTTGGCAATACTATAGAAGAGATTGCAGGTGAGAAAGCAGGGATTATAAAGCAGGGTATTCCTGTTGTTTATAATACCGGAGATGAAAAGGCGGATAAAGTTATAGAAAAGAAAGCTGAACAGATGGGCTCGGACTACTTTAATGTGCCGGAAGTATGGGAAGGCATTTCCGATGATTTGAAGGACAGTATCATGTCATATGTAAACGTATCTGTTCCTTATCAGATTGAAAATGTACATACAGCAGTAATTGCCTGGATGGTTATGCAAGGCGTTATAGATAAGAATGGTGCTCTTCAGGATATGGTGAGTGAGATGTCATTTTCAGGATTGTCATCATTCTATTGGCCGGGGCGTATGGAATATATACTTCCTAATGTGGTCATAGATGGAGCACATAATGAAGATGCTATCAGGGAATTCATCAAGGCGATTAAGAGAGAACAGGATGAAAAGAATAAGACTAAGTTTAGCCTTATGTTTGCAGTTTCGAGTGATAAGGATTATGAGAGTATCATAAGGATGCTGTGTGATGGTTTGAATCTTGAAAAAATATATGTGACCGAGATAGCCTCTGACAGAAAAACAGATGTTGCTGATGTTGTGGAACTGTTTCTTAAATATTTACCGAAGGAGAATCAACTTAATGTTGTCGGAAACAGTGATCTGAAGAAATCTTTTGAGATGGCAATCGGAGAAACAGACGAAGATACATTACTTGCTATAGTGGGTTCACTCTATATGGTTGGTGAAGTGAAGGCGTTACTGGAGAATAAGGTAAATGAGAATAATTGATGTACATACACATACATTTCCGGACAAGATAGCTGCTGCGGCGCTTGAGGCTTTGCAGAAGGATAGTGGGAGTAAGGCTCATACAGATGGAACGGTAAGTGGACTCAGAAAATCTATGGAAGAAGCGGGAGTAGATGTGTCGGTCGTTTTGCCGGTGGTTACAAACCCGATAAAGGCTTCTTCAATCAATAACTATTCTGCGAAACAAAATGAGGATTTTGAGAAAACGGGAGTATTTATGATCGGCGGAATACATCCTGAAACTCCCGAATATAAGAAGGTTCTTAGAGAAGCGGCTGACATGGGGGTGAAGGGTGTGAAGCTTCATCCTGATTATTATGGAATCAGTTTCGATGATATAAGAATGAAGAGGATAATCGATGCGGCTTCGGAGGCAGGGCTTTTTGTTATAACTCATGCCGGAATCGATATCGGTCTTTATCCGCCTATCTGTTGTTCTTTGGATTCGATTCTCAATGTTTTAAAGGATGTAAGACCTGAAACACTTATTCTGGCACATATGGGCGGCTGGATGAATTGGGAAGAAGTGACAGAGGTGCTTGCTCCTGTGATGGCGGAATATAATTCAGAGATAAGAAACAAAAACGGAAGAAAAGAGAATGGGGTATATCGTGATACGGCATTTTCTATAGGGGAAATCGTCTGGCAAGGTGAAGGAGATCATAAGGGATATCATCAGATGCCGGATGAACAGTTTAGAAAAATGGTTAAGACCTTTGGCTCTGAGAATATTCTTTTTGCAACAGACTGCCCGTGGGCTGAGCAGAAGGATTATGTTATACGAATTAATAATATGGGGTTGGAAGAACAGGAATTAGAGAATATATTCCATAAAAATGCGGAAAAAATATTGAATTTATAATGCAAAGGGGTGGCTTATGAAGAATATAGTATTGGGAAAAACAAATATATCAGTTCCACAGAATGGATTTGGTGCACTTCCGATTCAGAGAGTATCGTTAGATGAAGCTGTTTCTATTTTGAGAAAAGCATATGATGGTGGAATGCGATTCTTTGATACGGCCAGAGCTTATAGTGACAGTGAAGTGAAACTGGGAGAGGCTTTTGGCACGGGATATATCAATCGTGAAGATATCATTATAACAACAAAGACTGCTTCGAAGACACCGGAAGATTTCTGGAAGGATTTGGAAACATCCCTTACTAATCTGAAGACAGATTATATTGATGTATATCAGTTTCATATGATGAATCAATGCTGGGTTCCGGGTGATGGAACAGGAATGTATGAGTGCATGATGGAAGCGAAAAAGCAGGGAAAGATTCGTCATATAGGTGGAACTGCTCATAAGATTGGGGTCGCAAGAGAGCTTGTTGAATCGGGATTTTATGAAACGCTGCAGTACCCAATAAGTTATCTGGCCGATGATAAAGAAATAGAACTTATAAAGCTTTGTCAGAAGAATAATGTAGGACTTATATGTATGAAGGGTCTTGCCGGCGGACTGATAACAAATTCAAAAGCTGCGATGGCATTTGTAGGACAGTTCGAAGGGGCTGTTCCGATTTGGGGTATCCAGCGAGAGTTGGAACTTGATGAATGGCTGTCTTATATGGAAGAAACTCCTGAGATGACAGAAGAGCTTGCTTCGTTCATAAAGAAAGAGCAGGATGAGCTTAAGGGAGAGTTCTGCCGAGGCTGTGGCTATTGTATGCCTTGTTCGGTAGATATAATGATAAATAACTGCAATAGAATGAGTCTGATGTTAAGGCGTGCTCCAAGTCAGGCTTGGCTTAATGACTACTGGCAGGGAGAAATGCAGAAAATTGAGAACTGCATAGAATGTGGTGCATGTCTGCCAAAATGTCCTTATGGACTTAATATTCCGCGACTTCTTAAGAAGAATCTGGAGGATTATCGGGAAGTGTTGGCAGGTAATAGAAAAGTACAGTAGCATTATTCGATAAAAATATATCGGGTTAGCTTGATTTTGCCAGACTTATCAAGTATACTTATCAGATGGTGCATTTTCGGCACCATCTGATTTTTGATTTTTGCCGCATTAGTGGCTGAGATTATATCTTACGATTCATTAACAGACACGAGGAGGAAAGAGATGTCTGATTTATTAAATGTTAAAGATTTACATGTTAAGGTAGCTGATACCGAAATCCTTCATGGTATCAATCTTAAGATTGGTCGTGGAGAGACTCATGTTATCATGGGACCTAACGGTGCAGGTAAGTCTACCCTTGGATATGCCATAATGGGGAATCCTAATTATGAAGTTTTAAGCGGAAGCATTAACTTCAAGGATGAAGATATCACAGACAAAGAGACAAATGAGCGTGCGAGGGCTGGTATCTTCCTTTCATTCCAGAATCCTATCGAGGTTCCGGGTATATCACTTTCTAACTTTATTAGAAATGCCAGTGACACTATAACTGGTACAAGAGCTCGTCTTTGGGACTTCCGTAAGTCTCTTGAAAAGCAGATGGAGCTTCTTAATATGGATAAGTCTTATGCAGACAGGGATTTGAATGTTGGTTTCTCCGGTGGTGAGAAGAAGAAGGCTGAGATTCTTCAGATGCTTATGCTTAAGCCTGATCTTGCTATACTTGATGAGACAGATTCAGGACTTGATGTTGATGCTGTTAGAACAGTATCAGACGGAGTTAAAGCATTCCATGATAATGGAGATGGATCACTCATCATCATTACACACAGCACAAGAATTCTTGAGGCGCTTAAGGTTGATTACACACATATTCTTGTTGATGGAAAGATTGTAGAAACCGGAGATGCTTCTCTTGTTGATGAGATAAATGCACACGGTTTTGAAAAATACGTTTCATAAGCTAAATAATCTGACAGCCGGTCGATTGAAGTGATATGAAACTAAGAAGAGTATGAGGAAGAATATGGCAGATAAAGAAAAGACATACGTTGATGATGTTGACAGAAGTCTGTATGATTTTAGAAATGTCGATGAAGACGTTTATAAGGTTGCCGAGGGTCTTACTCCTGAGATTGTAGAGCAGATATCTAAGGAAAAGAATGATCCGCAGTGGATGGCAGACTTTCGTCAGGAATCACTCAAAATATATAATAGAATAGAAATGAAAGAATGGGGTCCTCCGATCGATGGCCTCAATATGGATAATATAGTTACATATATTAAGCCTAAAGATAACAAAATGAGCGCTGACTGGGACGAGGTTCCGGAGGATATCAAGGATACATTTGAGAGACTTGGTATTCCGCAGGCAGAGAGAGAGTCTCTTGCCGGAGTTGGTGCACAGTATGACTCTGAGCTTGTTTATCATAACGTTCGTGAAGATGTTGCAAAGCAGGGAGTTATCTATACTGATCTCGAATCAGCTATGCACGGTGAGTATGGTGAAATGATCAAAGAACATTTCATGAAACTCATCACTCCACAGGATCATAAGTTTGCTGCCCTTCATGGTGCAGTATGGTCAGGAGGAAGTTTCGTATATGTTCCGCCTGGAGTTAAGGTAGAGATACCTCTTCAGTCATACTTCAGACTTAATGCTCCGGGAGCAGGTCAGTTCGAACATACTCTTATAATAGTAGATGAAGGAGCAGACCTTCACTTTATCGAAGGATGTTCAGCTCCTAAGTATAATGTTGCAAACCTTCATGCAGGTGCGGTTGAGCTTTTTGTAGGAAAGAATGCAAGACTCAGATACTCTACTATAGAGAACTGGTCTAAGAATATGTATAACCTGAATACAAAGAGAGCGACTGTAGAAGAAGGCGGAAAGATGGAATGGGTATCCGGTTCATTTGGATCTCATACTTCTTATCTTTATCCTATGACAATCCTTAAGGGAGATGATTCGAAGGTCGAATTCACAGGTATTACATTTGCCGGTGAAGGACAGAACCTTGATACAGGACTTAAGGTTGTCCATACAGGTGAGAGAACTGTTTCTACAGTAAATACAAAGTCTATCTCAAAGAGTGGCGGAATCAGTACATTCAGAAGTGCTGTTGTCATCGGACCTAAGGCAAAGGGATCTAAGTCAGCAGTAGACTGTTCATCACTCATGCTTGATGATATATCACGTTCTGATACGATTCCTGCTATGGATGTAAGATGTGACGATGTTGATATCGGACATGAAGCTAAGATCGGCCGTATCTCAGACGAGGCGATATTCTATCTCATGAGCCGTGGTATCTCAGAAGAAGATGCACGTGCTATGATCGTAAGCGGTTTTGCGGATAACGTATCCAAGGAACTTCCGCTTGAGTACGCAGTTGAGATGAATAACCTGATCAGACTTGAGATGAAGGGGTCGATTGGATAATAATTGGAACTTTAAATACACAACCGGAAGAGGTTAAAGATGAATAATATATCTACAAATAAGTTACCGGCTCCAACATGGACCTGGCTGAATGTAAACGAGCATAGGGTTGAGGTTCCGGAAAATGTCATAAAGGCTGAAAGCTCTTCAGAGAACATTCCTGAGGAGGTTAAGGTTGGAAAGGTTGACTTCAGTTCAATCTGCCTTGGTGATATAGAACTCGGTGCCGGCGAAGACTTCAGAAAATATTCTCATGTTGCAAAAACAGGAGGAAATTCATATACGGTTTCAGCCGGAGTTAAAGTGGCAGAACCGCTTCGTATAACATATGATTACAGTGGAAATGAATCTGCTGAGGAATGTAAGTTATCAAGGGTGGCTGTTGTTCTCGGAGATGATTCCGAGCTTACACTTGTTATTACATATAAGGGTAATCCGGGATTTGCTGCTAGTGATATCAGAATCAAGGCAGCAAAGAATGCTAAGCTTACACTTGTCGAAGTATTCCAGCTGGATGACTCATCTACTTTCATCGGAAGTATAGGTGGAAGATATCTTGATAACAGTGGTCTTAAGCTTATTCAGTTAACAACAGGATCTGCAAAGATGGGACTTGCCTGTGCTGCTGATCTTGATGGATATAAGAGTTGGCTCAATATAGACACAGGATATCTCGTAGAAAAAGACGGTACACTTGATATTAATTATGTTGCAAGACACAGAGGCCGTCTGACTGATTCAAAGATTGCTGTCAGTGGTGTTCTGAGAGACAATGCTGATAAGACATTCAGAGGAACTATCGACTTCATTAAGGGTTGTAAGGATGCAACAGGAGATGAAAGAGAAGATGTGCTTCTTATGGATGAAGGAGTACATAACAATACAGTTCCGCTTATCCTTTGTGCGGAAGAAGATGTTGAAGGTGGTCACGGAGCTTCTATAGGTAAGATCTCCGATGAGATTCTGTTCTATCTTCAGGCAAGAGGAATTCCGGAAGACGAGATAAATGAGCTTATGGCTAAGTCCAGAATAGATGCTGTTGCAGGAAGAATTCCTGACGAGGTTACAAGAAATATGCTTCTATCTGAAGAGTAAAACGCTGATTTATATAATATGATAGATCCTCATGATAGATGGTTGAGGTATTAAAGGGGTGAAAATATGGC
>JAFZXD010000098.1 GCA_017616955.1 Eubacterium sp.
ATGAAGATGGCAGTATATCAAAGGTCGATCCTGATGAAGTTGAGATAGGAACTGTAATAGTAGTAAATCCCGGAGAACGTGTACCGATTGATGGTGTCATCGTAGAAGGAGATACTTCTCTTGATACGAGTGCTCTTACAGGAGAATCTGTTCCAAGAAGTGCACATGCAGGAGAAGATATAATAAGCGGATGTATATCGCTTACGGGAAGCATCCGTGTTAAAACTACAAAGGAATTTGAGGATTCCACTGTTGCTAAGATATTGGAAATGGTAGAAAACTCAAGTATGAGAAAAGCGAAGGCAGAGAATTTCATTTCCAAGTTTGCTAAGTATTATACGCCTATAGTATGTTATTCAGCACTGGCACTCTTTTTACTTCCACCTTTGGTACGACTTATGATGGGGCTTGACGCTGAATGGACAGATTGGCTTATGAGGGCACTTACATTTCTCGTAATATCATGTCCGTGTGCGGTTGTTATATCTGTTCCGCTGAGCTTTTTCGGAGGAATAGGATGTGCGTCATCACGAGGTATACTTGTAAAAGGTTCGAATTATCTTGAGGCGCTGGCCGATACCAAGACTATCGTATTCGATAAGACGGGTACACTTACAGAGGGAGTATTCGAGGTTCAGAGCATCTATCCAAATGACGGAGTTTCTAGAGACTATCTGCTGGAAAGAGCAGCTCATGCAGAAGGAAACTCGAATCATCCTATAGCACAGTCTATTCTTAAGGCTTACTGCCTTGAATTCAAGAACGAAATCAATTATAATATTCTCTCGGATGTTGAAGAGATATCAGGTCATGGAGTTTCCGTCAAGGTAAATGGCGACATGGTTTATGCCGGAAATATGAAGCTTATGAAGCAGATTGGTTTGGACGGTATAGAACCTCATGAAGAGGGAACGGTCGTATATGTTGCCGAAGACAAGAATGACTCTCCTGAGTATCTGGGATGCCTGGTTATATCCGATAAGCTTAAAGCTCATAGTGCTGAAGCTATGAAGGGACTTGCATCTCAGGGTATCAAGACGGTGATGCTTACCGGTGATACCGAGAAGGCTGCTTCAGAGATAGCAGAAACAATCGGTGTCAGCGAATACAGATCGGAGCTACTTCCGGGGGACAAGGTTTCTGAGGTTGAAAGACTTCTGGATGAACTTGGTTCCGAATCGGATGACGAGAAGAGAGACCGACTGGCATTTGTCGGGGACGGTATAAATGACGCTCCGGTACTTGCAAGAGCCGATATAGGAATAGCTATGGGAGCTATGGGTTCGGATGCTGCGATAGAGGCAGCTGATATAGTTCTTATGGATGATGATCCTGCTAAGATATCACTTGCAATGAAGATATCCAGAAAGACACTTAGAATAGTAAGGCAGAATATTACATTTGCCATAGCGGTAAAGGTGATATGTCTTCTTCTCGGTGCTTTGGGAATAGCCAATATGTGGCTGGCAATATTTGCTGATGTCGGAGTTATGGTGATTGCGGTTTTAAATGCAACCAGAACGCTCAGAATCAGATAAAGATCTCTTTGACAATCTGAAAGATCAAATCGAAGGAGTTGAATAGATACATGAAAGCAGCAATAATTATGGGATCCACCAGTGATCTTGCTAAGGTAGAACCTGCGATTGAGATTCTGAAGGATAAAGGGATAGAAGTAAAAGTTAGATGTCTGTCAGCACACAGAGCATCTAAACAGCTTTCGGAATTTATTGAAGAGATAAATGCAGACGGAACAGAGGTTGTTATCACAGCAGCTGGTATGGCCGCAGCCCTTCCGGGAGTAGTGGCAGCTCAGACTGTACTTCCTGTTATAGGTGTTCCGCTTTCGGGTTCTGTTCTGGACGGACAGGATGCACTTTATTCTATAGTACAGATGCCACCAGGAATTCCTGTGGCAACAGTTGCTATAAATGGCGGAAAAAATGCAGCATGGCTTGCACTTGAGATCATAGCTGTAAAGCATCCTGAAATAAAAGAAAAACTTATCGCAGAGCGTAAGGCTATGCAGGAAGCTGCTATTAAGGCAAATGAAGAGATAACTGCTAAGTATGAATAGTATGAAAAATGCACCGCAATAGCGGTGCATTTTTGTATATAGCATAAATAGTTTGTTTAGAATTATTACAGTTTTTCACCTGTAAGCATTTCATAAGCTGAAAGATATTTGTCGATAGTTTTATCAACGATTTCCTGAGGAAGTTTCCAATCTTCAGGTTCAGCTTTGTTTGCATCAGATTTGAGCCAGTCTCTTGCAAACTGCTTATCAAATGATGGCTGACCGTGTCCCGGTTCATAACCGTCTGCAGGCCAGAATCTTGAAGAATCAGGTGTGAGCATCTCATCTCCGAGAACTATATTTCCATCTTCATCAAGACCGAACTCGAATTTTGTATCTGCAATAATGATTCCCTTTGTAAGAGCGTAATCAGCACACTTGTTGTAAAGTGCGAGAGTGTACTCTTTAAGCTTCTTAGCATACTCTTCACCTTTGCCCGGAAATTCTTTTTCAAGAACTTCGATTGATTTCTCATAAGAGATATTCTCATCGTGATCTCCGATCTCGGCTTTGGTAGAAGGTGTGTAGATAGCTTCCGGAAGTTTATCGCTTTCAATGAGCCCTTCAGGAAGTTTAATGCCACATACGGTTCCGTTTTCTTTGTAGCTTGCCCAACCGCTTCCTGTGATATAACCTCTTACGATACATTCAATAGGAAGCATTGTGAGCTTACGGCACATCATGCTCTTTCCTTCGAATTCAGGGGTACGGAAGTATTCAGGCATATCATTTACATCTACTGAGATCATGTGGTTAGGAAGAATATCCTGAGTCATTTCAAACCAGAACTTTGACATCTGAGTCAGAACAGTTCCCTTCTTCTCAATTATATTCTTGAGAATAACATCGTAGCAGCTGATTCTGTCAGTAGCAACCATGATAAGGCTGTCGCCATTATCATAAATCTCTCTGACTTTTCCTTCTTTAATAGGCTTCATAGTGTTTTTTACCTCTCTGAATAATAATAGGTTTATAGCATAGTCCTTTTAATTGTAAAAATCAAGGGTTAACGATAAATAATGACGTTTTATGCAACGAAAAAAAAGCAAATTCGAAAAAAAAATGAGCATTTTTTTATAAAAAGTGCTACAATAGATTTATATAAAATTCATAACAAAAAATAGTAAAACGATAAAGTCTTCTTGAAAAAGGGGCTGGAAATGTGATATAGTTAAAGTTGCTAGATTTAGGGTTATATTTATATGTGATATCACTATAAAATCAAACTATCGGGGGAGGTACACCGAATGAAGAAACCATTTGCTAATGCCTACGAGAAAATCAAAAAATTGTTGCAAGGGCTCTTTTCAAAGAAAAAACCGGAAGGTGAAGAAGGAGAGCAGGCGGAGGCAACTGAAGCAGCTGAGGAGAGTACAGCTGGTGCAGAAGAACAACCTGCATCTGCTCCTGAATCAGAAGCGGAAGATTCTTCAAAGACAGCTGAAGAAGAGGAACTTGATGAGAAGGCAAAACTTGAGCAGGTTCTTCACAATATAGCTGAAGAAGAAGGTATAAAAGAAGAAAAGGTTAGTAAGGGAGAACTCGACGAGCAGAAGAAGTACGAAGCTGAAGTTAAGAAACGTGCTGAGAGAGCTGCTAAGAGAGAGGAAAAAGAGAAGAAAGCTGAGAAGGATGAGGCTTCAGGTGAAGCTAAGAAGATCATCGATCCTGTAACAGGAGAAGAGATTCCGCTTGGTTCGCTGCCGGTTGAAGCAACTTATCTTAAGAAATATACAAGAATTCAGACTACATCTGATGATGTTATAGTAGCTATCAATTCTATTATCAAGCATTCCGATATGCCGAAGAATATCGTTATATTGGGTAGAAACGGATTCGGAACAGTTAAAGTCGGTGAGGATTTTGCACGAAGCTTTTATGAGCTGGGACTTGTTAAATCCGACAAGATAGCGAAGACAAAAGCA
>JAFZXD010000099.1 GCA_017616955.1 Eubacterium sp.
GGCAACTATAAAACAGCCAAGTGTGGATAAAAATGATCTTTTCTTGTTTTTACCAAGGTATTTTTTTCCTAATTCTCTAAAATCTTCCATAGTATCATTCCTTTTTTTTAAACCTTAACAGATTTCAGCCATAAACAACTTTTACAATTACACTTTAACACTTATGTCTTACAATACCGTGACAAAAACAAAAAAGTAATCTTACGTTTTCGTAAGATTACCTTTTTTCATAAAATCACTTCTATTAAAGATCAATTTAAAACTGAACCTTGAAACAGCTTCCTTCTCCGAGCTTACTGTCCACGAACAGTCTGCCACCCATTCCTTCTATTATTGATTTGGATAGAGATAGTCCTATTCCAACGCTATTCGGATTAACTTCATTACTTGCTCTGTAGAATCTGTCAAAGATATGAGCCATAGTGTCTTCAGTCATTCCGATTCCGTGATCTCTTATATATATTCTGGTGAAAACATTGTTCTGTTCAACTTCTATTTCTATGTCACCATCATCAGAATAATCCGAAGCATTTTTTGTGATATTTATCAGAGCTTCGATCAACCAGTCGATGTCAGCTTTTACGGTAACATCATCCGGGCATATGATTTTTAGTTTCTGATTCTTTTTATCCGTAAGATAATGCGTTGCTCGTCTCACTTCCTCGAGAACTGTTTTCAGATTAACGTCGCCTATATTAAATGAAACTGTTCCCGCATCTATTCTCGCAAGCTTCAACATGGATAGTACCATCCATTCCATACGATTGACCTGATTACTTGTCTCCTCAAGAATCTGTCTTCGTTCTTCAACCGATTCAACTTTATCGTTCAGAAGAAGTTCAATAAAAACTTCCATGGACGCAAGCGGCGTTTTGAGCTGATGTGATATATCCGACATAACATCCTTCAGATATTCCTTCTCATTCTGCTCTCTTCGCTTTGCTTCCTGAAACATATTTACAAGGTTTCCGAAATTATTATAGAGTATTCCGATACTGCCCTCTTCAAGGTCCAACAGTCGTTCAGCTTTTCCGCCTTCAACCATATTCAGCATCATATCGGAAGCTTTATCGATTGAAATATATGCCTTATCCACGTCTTTCTTTGAACGAAAGAATAGGATTACTGTCATAAGAAGCAGACATATCGAAAGTATTCCGGACAATATTTTTACTATACTGCCACCTTCTGTATATATCAAAAACAATATAATAAGGCTGACAGCAAGGAAAGGCCCTGCTATCAACCAATATTTTTGTATGAAGTTACGTCTCTCATAATTGCTCTTCATATATTCCTTATCTATTACTCAAATCTATATCCTACGCCCTTGACTGTCTGAATAAATGATGCATCATCTCCCAGTTTATCTCTAAGTCTTTTTATATATACGGAGAGCGTGTTGTCATCTATAAATGTATTTTCCGTATCATAGAGTCTTTCCATAAGCTGATTTCTGGTGATGACTATTCCTTTATTATAGAGGAATTCTTTGAGAAGTCTGAGCTCAGCAGGTGTACAGTCTACGATGTCATTTCCCTTATAAAGCCTGAATGCGCTTATGTTAAATCTATGACTGCCAAATGTCACTATATCGCCGGGCTCGTCAGACTTCCCTGCCATCCTGAGTGCTCGCTCTTGTCGTCTCAGAACCGCTGCAATACGTGAAAGCATTTCCTTCACCTTATATGGCTTGGTAATATAATCATCCGCACCGAGATCAAGGCCTAATACGATGTTCGCCTCATCTCCGACAGCTGTAGAAAAGATAACCGGAATGTCGATGTCTTTTTCGGTAATCTCTTTGAAAAATGAAAAACCGTCTCCGTCAGGAAGCATGACATCCAAAAGAATAAGATCGATTCCCGACCTGATATCGGGTGAAAAGAGCGCATCTCGTGCTTCGCTTATATTCTTTGCATGCTGTACCTCATACCCTTCCGCCTTTAGCGTATAGGTAGTCCCCATGGCTAGCGCATAATCATCTTCGACTAATAGAATCTTTTTCATACTTATTCCACCCATTTTCACATATGTACCTTACTTAAATCCGCATCAAATAAAATAGATGTTATATACATTTATAAATATATCACATCTACAATCGTTTTATCCATTAATACCATAAAAAAACATCTTAAAGATATCAATTAGTTTACATAAAAAGTGGACACTTGAAATCAGATTTCAACTGTCCACTTTTTATGTAAACTTATTTGTTATAAGCGTATTCTTTGTATTTTTCGAGTTCGTCAATGTATAGTTTTCCAATCTCACTGAGACTGGAGTTCTTTCGTTTAATATATCCGATGTGCATTTTCTCGCTTTCTTTGAGCGGGATTGCAACGTATGAATCTCCGTTCAGTTCCTCGCTTATGATTCCTGAGCAGAGTGTATATCCGTTCAGACCGACCATGAGGTTAAGCATCGTGGCTCTGTCATTTCCCTTTATGATACGGGAATAATCGTAGGTACTGAGCTGCTCCTCCGAGAGGAATAACGAACCGTTCTTTCCCTGATCAAATGAAAGAACCGGATATTCTCTGAGCTCTTCCATGGATATGCTTTTCTGCTTTGCAAGGGGATGTTCGTTCCACATGTAAACAAATGTATCGCATGTGAAGAGTTCGTTGAATTCAAGGTTATTTGTCTTGAACAGTTTTTTAAGTACCTTTTCATTGAAACTATTTAAATACAGAACACCGATTTCGGACTTGAAGTCTCGAACATTGTCGATAACTTCCATCGTTTTAGTCTCGTGTACAGCGAATTCGAAACTGTCCATTCCGTACTGTTTTACGACCTCAACGAATGCCTTAACAGCAAATGAGTAATGCTGCATGGACACGCTGAACTTGTGTCTTTTCTTTTTCTCAACATAGTGATCGTATAAAATGTTATACTGATCTGCCACCTGTCTGGCGTAACCCAGGAACTCCTCTCCTTCCGGAGTCAGAAGTATTCCTCGATTTGATCTAAGAAATATCTCAAAACCAAGCTCCGTCTCAAGCTCTTTAACTGCACCGGAAAGACTGGGCTGAGATATGAAGAGCTTCTTGGCAGCTTCGTTCATAGAATTTGAATCAGCAATTTCTATAACATATTTTAATTGTTGAAGAGTCATATTTCATATCCTTTCAAAAATGACA
>JAFZXD010000100.1 GCA_017616955.1 Eubacterium sp.
TAGTAAAATCTGTCATGCTCTCCAAGGGGATTTTTTACTTCAAAGAGCTTTCCTTCAAGAGTATAGTGATAGCTGTATTCTTCACCCTTAGGTCCCTTAACAGCCATTGGCTTTCCATCAGCTCTATAGGTTATGGAAGTCTTATTTCCAAGAGCATCTACTATCTTAGTAAGGTGTCCTTTATTATCATAAGCAAATCTTGTGACATTGCCGTTTTTATCTATAAAGCTTGTCTTCTGGTGGCGCATGTTGTAAGTAAAGCGCTCGGTTCCGTCGTAGTAAGTAGTAGCAGTATGACGTTTAAGCTCATCATGCTTATAGACAACAACATTTCCGTTCTGCTCCGTTGCAGTAGTTGTCTTTTCTATATCATCATACTCATAGGTCATTACAGAATTATCAGGAAATGTCTGTTTAACAGTTCTTCCCTGATTATCATACTCATTGGTTATAGCTGTAATTCCCTTAGGATTTATCACATCCTTTATCCTGCCGTCAGCAGTATATGTAAAGCGCGATACAGTTCCGTCAGGTTCTTTTATCTGAGTAAGACGTTTATTTTCATAGGTATAGCAAACAGACCTGCCGGTATGATCGGTCAGGCTCTTTATAAGATTCTTATTATCGCCATCTTCATAGTATTCAAAGTTTAAAAAGTTCTCATTTTTTGAGATGACCCTGCATACTCTTCTTGTAACCCTGTCATTAAGTCTCTCATAATGTACAGCTGTATGTATTCCGTCAAGATCACCAATCTCAACAAGCCTGCCTTCATCATCAAACTTCTCATAATCGCCTGAGTCTTGTCTTATTATATAATCATTATTATCAAGCTTTGTAAGTATTCCAGGCTCACCGTGTTCTTCTACATAGTAATCCCTTTCCTTCTTAAAGCTTCCTTCACTTCCATCTGCATAGATGATCCTGATACGCCCTGATTCTTTATCTTCATAAATGCGTTTTTCAAAGCTGTGCGTCCAGCCAAGCCCAAGAGAACCGTAAATATTGGAAACGGCATTATAAAATCTCTCAAACTCAACAGGATATATGCCGCCCAAAGAAATATCAACGTGCTCGTTTATGTAATTACCACTGCACATATTTACAGGATCATATTTATAAACTTCGCAGCGTTCTTTCTTTCCCTTAAGATATGCATGCATGTCATTAACATACTTATTGTATGCTTCAAGGTCTGCACCTGTAAGAACCTCTCTGGGATCTTTCCAGCCGATATCATTTCTTTTTCCATCATAAGTTGTGATGTCATAATATCTTCCATCACCGATACCATTTATAAAAGCATTGATATTTGAAACTATAGTCTCATAAAGAGTCTTATATGAACTTAATGCAACATCCCTTGCGTGAGCGTTATCAAAGTCAATAAACTTCTGCTTTGTTTTAAGTACAACACCTTTATTACTTTCAGTTCCAACAAAATGATCTATAGAAGCAAGATAATAGCTATTATCGGGCATATGGTAACTGCCTACCTCATAACACTCTCTGTTAAGCTCTGCTACAACTTCTTCAATCTCACTTCCAATCTTATAGATGCTGTCTTCATACTTCCAAAAATCAAGGGCAATCTTATCCAAAAATCCTGTCTTAATGATAGCTGATGGCGAAGCATCCACATCATCGGCAAATGCCTTTAAGAGCTTATCCTCTAGTTCCTGAAGCTGCTGAACATCATCTGTTATATCTATAATCAGCGGTATCTGTTTTTCTGAAACAAAAGCCTTTGCCCTGTCTGCTTCCTCACCTTTATGATCAGGATCATCAACAAAAGCCTGAAAGGCATTTATAAGAGAATCGGACATTGCAAGGAACTCATCATATACTTTCCTGCATTCATCAAAATAAGCTTTAAGCTTTGCTGTGTCCCATTCTCTGTTTTCCATTGCTGTATTTACTGTATTGTTATCCGGCATATCTTTCCCCAAAAAACTTCTTTTATCTTGTTTGCTGACATTCACAGACATCTTTATCAGTTAAGACTGTCTGTGGCATCACTATTTGTATCTTCCAGATTCATCTTGATATCGCGCATTGTCATAACTACATCTTTAATCTGCACTTTAAGACTTTTAAGCATTCCTATCACTTCGCCATCTGCTACAACAAAATCAGGCACACATAGATTAGTCTTAATGACTGATGGCGCCGTTTTTGCAGCCTCTGAATCTGAAATCACCTGATCGTTTTGCCTGTCAATCTCATTTACTATCTCTTCATAGGTTTCCGTATTAAGTACTGTTTCTTTAATTGCTCCCATATATCTCCAACCTTATGCGCCTAAAGATCTTAACTCACTAAGGACACTGTTTCTTTGCCTATACAGATCTTGAATTCTATCATTAGCTGTATCGATACCCTTTTCAATATCTGTATCCAAAATGCCAAGTTCCTGATCGTATGCTACTCTCTGACTGTTTACTTCGTCATAAGCATTCTTGCCGTCATTATAATTTAAGCCTTTCCAGTCATCTGCACCATCGATATCATAACTACTTATCGGTGTTCCTGCCTCATTTGAGAGTCTGTTTTTAAGACCTGTCATTTTCACTCTTGAATCAGTAAGCACCTTTAGAACATGCTCAAAATGCCTGATCTTTCCATCTATTTCCCTAAGTTCGCTATTAAGCTCAGATATTCTGTGCTGTCTTTCGCGTTCCGCTTCTGCAGCGCGTTCTTCATCTGTCATATATATAAATCTCCTTAAAAGTTCCCATTAACACAAAAGTGGCAGCTTCTGCTGCCACTTGTTATTTTATGGCTTAGCCCTCATAACTTAAGTTCGCTGAAGCCTCTGTATCTATTGTTTCTAAGTTGCTCGCAGATGTCTGAACATTAGTACCTAATGTATCAAGCTCTGTCACATACTTTCTTAAATCTTCGTTTAAGCTGTTATAAACATCAAGCAGTTTGTCACTCGCCGAACCAAATGTTAATTCCGCAACTGCATCAACCGTTCCTTTGATTGATGTAAGCTCACTTGAAAGATCTTCGCTAAAGCTTACAAGCTGCTGTCCACTTCTTGCTATATCTTCTACAGTACCTTTTATTGCACCCATTACTCTTACCTCTTATTCTTGCCTAGATTATGCTCTGTATGCGCTTGCACCCTTTGAAGCAGAATCTTCATAGTTTACTTTTGTCTTCTCTGCCCACTGATGTATCTTCATAAGTTCTTCTGACATTCTCTTCATCTTTGTAGAAAGACTGTTAAGATATTCCACACAAGCTGTTGCCTCTACGCCTTCCCATGCATCAGTAAGCGGTCCCTTGAGGTTACTAACCTGAAGAGTAAGAGCATCAAGATTATCTGCGCCTGTCTTAAGCTCAGCAAGTTTCTGCTCAACTTCTTCAATATTCATACCGGTTAATGCCATAAATGACCTCCTTATATATGGCTTCAATATCATAAAAAGAAATCATTCTGATAATGATAGAAAAACACTATTTTTATACACACACATTTCTCAAAATATGTGGTTCAATGTTATAAATATTAACATGTAGCAAAGCGTTTGTAAACAGCAAATTAATCAAAAATCAGAAGATTTTTTCTTATATCTTTTCAAGAAAAAGTAAAACTACGACTATATCATCTGAAAATGCCTCATTGCATCTTCAATAGCTTTGAACTTCTCTTCCGGGCATCCCGGCTGTTTACTATTTACAGACTTTGCTTTGTTATAATTCTCTCTTTCTATGATGCCATGCTTCTGCTTAACCTGAGCAATATTTAGATGTGTTACATGAAATCCATAGTGTTCCTGCACCCACTCCTGTATCTGCTTGTAGGTTGCCTTTGTCTCTGCACTTGTAGCATCTATCTCATCAAGATTAATTTCTATCTCGATATGATCATCTGCTTTTTGTTGGGACAGAAGAACGACCGTCTCAACATGCATCGGGTGTTGTGTTTGACTGCAAACTGTTACAGTCGTCTGTGGTAAGTGACTGCAAACCAGAATGAGTTAAAGAACTATTAGAAGATGTATCATCACTCTGACAAGCTCCTTTGGTATGACTGCCAGAACCGGTTTTCTTCTTAGATGCATTAAGTCTTTCCGGTTTGAAGTGATTAGCATCTTTTCGATCCTTGAATCCGGTCCGATAAACAAACGTTATCATCGACGGATCAGCATTTCCTTCTTCATTATAACCTCCCACGATGACATAATCCACTATACTTTCAAATACTTGACGATCAAATTCTTTTATGGTACTCTCTGTCTCCAATTTTTCACGCATAAAAGCAATA
>JAFZXD010000101.1 GCA_017616955.1 Eubacterium sp.
TTATTTGTAACAGTTTTTTCCGACGAAGAATGTACTTCATATTCTATAGTACCCTGGTCCCCGACCGAAGAAACCATATCAAATGCCTTTGGCTGAAATGTTTTATTAGGAAAAGATTTCAAAAGAACTCCATCGTTCTTTGCATTTACCGATCCAGCAGGTTTTTCATCACCAAGATAATAATTATCCGGCAATGATATAGCATAATCATATTCCCCTTTGGAATATATCTCCCAGTTTTCAGCCTTCGGTGAATATCCGAATACATATGTATCTTTTGTTTTATTTAAAAGATCAATTACTTTTACCGAATTGATCACATGACCTCTAACCCTGATTCCAAGACCGTATAAGAATATCATTCCTACAAAAGCAAGTGATATAACCGGTATTGCAATCCATATACATTCTCGTTTCTTCAAAGCTTTTAAGATCAGATAGATTCCCGGTCCCACAAGTACGATATAAAACAGGATTATCGCAGTTATAAACAAACCTCCCGTTTTAGCGGGCTTTTGCATATAGGACTGAGCTTCGCCCAGGTCTGTAGAGGTAGTAATGGTGCTTCTGTACTTATCTTTGCCGGGTGTATTACCATATGCATCTTTGTACATTTCACTTATAGCATCGTTCCTGAAAGTATTCTCCAACGCAAAATCTTTCAAATCAATGGAGAGAACCGATACACTTCCTGATCCGGTACAATAAGCTCTTATATAGTCATTCGTACAATAGTTGTACGAAATATCATATGAAAACATCGCTTCATCCATGTCATATTCCTGTCCGGAAGGATGTAATCTCCTCTTTATGGAACCACAATTTTGGAATTGTAATAATAATTTTGAACCATTATCAAAACCCGATATGACTCTTTCGGCATTTTTTCCGGTACCTATTATAAGCATTCCACCATTTGCATTCCATCTTTCGATACCGTCAATTGTTTCTTCCGAGAGAACAGATGTGTCATAATTATCGATTACAAGCATATCAAGCTCGTTAATACTGTCTTTTAATGTAGCTCCGTCAACAGCAGTCTGCTCTATCACATAAGTCTCACCATCCAAATCAAATCTATCTCCACCCAGATCAAGTATTCTTAGATCATCCGGCGTATCAGACAGAATTCCCTGACGGATTTTTCCCGAATATGCAGAAAAAACAGAATTATACTGATTTGAAAAAACCTCTTTATCCTTTTTATCGAATATAGATACTCTGAGATTATCATAAGTATTTTGATCCAATGTCGGCACTTTCACAGAATACTGTTTTGTGCTTCCGGCCGGAACCGCTATATCAACATCGAAAGCTGTCTTATAATTATATGACTTCGCTATGACTCTGATTATCCCTTTAAAGTCCGAACCCATATTAGTTACATCCATTACCACATTGTACGTTTTACCATCCACATTTTTGGTAGCCGATACTTCTACCCTGAACTTGGACGTGTCCGCACTTACATCTCCGGTAACAAATGAAATACATAAGAAAGCCGTAAGAATAGTCAATAAAACTTTAAACGACACATGATGTCTGAATGTATTGATTTCGTTTTTCATATTTAGTACTTTTTCCTTCCGATGTTGTTTGTTGTTAGCTGTTAATTGTTAGTTTATATTGTTTTGACACCGACGGGTGTTTATGATAGAATCACCTCTGCGAGTAGAATGGGTAATCGCTCCCGGTTTTTTGATCGGGTGAGGAAAGTCCGGGCTTCACAGGGCAGGATGCCGGATAACGTCCGGTTGAGGTGACTCACAGGAAAGTGCAACAGAAAGTATACCGCCCCTTTCAGGGGTAAGGGTGAAATGGCGAGGTAAGAGCTCACCGCCTGGCTGGTAACAGACAGGGCATTGTAAACCCCATCCGAAGCAAGACCAAGACGAAGTGTTGACGCTGCCCGCCGAGCTTCAGGTAGGTTGCTAGAGCCCTGCAGCAATGCAGGGTCCAGATAGATGATTACCTCGGGAAACTTTGTTTCCTATGACATAACCCGGCTTACAGTTCTACTCGTTTTTCTTTTTCTATTAATTATCAAACCTTAAAGCATCCTCCACCTATAAATTCTCTGATAAGAGAATTCTGAGGAACACTCTGTACGTCAATCCCAAGGAAGTAATCAAGGAATTTCAGAAGTCTTTTGGCTTCATAATACTCGTCACTATCTTCTTCTACTCCAAAAAGCAGAGGCTCCGCATATTGCTTAATAGCCGGAAGCTCATATATGAGTGCCGAATTAAACATGGCATCCGCTTCTTCCTGGAATGGGAATATGTTCTTCTCTTCTCCTCTTCTTACAGAAGGCCACATACTTATAGTCTTGGTAGCTGAATTTCCTCTTGTTCTGGCATCTCTGACAATTCTTCGGAGAAGTCTTGTATCTGTTGTTGATATTCTGTTATGTTCATCTATATTCAGCTGAGTAAGTGCGCTGATATATATCTTATAATTCGATTCTACCGGAAGTGAACTTGTTGACTTCGGATTCAGGGCATGTATACCCTCAACCACCAGAACATCCCCTTCTTCCAGTTTCAGAGTTTCTCCTTCATATACTTTTTTACCCTGGGTAAAATCAAATGTAGGCATAGGCATTTCCTTGCCCTGAAGAAGTCCTGACATAGTATTGTTGAACAGATCCAGATCCAGTGCCTCTATACATTCAAAGTCAAACTTTCCGTCAGCATCCTTCGGAGTTTCTTCTCTCTCTTTGAAGAAATTGTCCATTGCAATCGGATGCGGTCTTAGTCCATGTGCTCTAAGCTGAACGCTGAGTCGATTTGAAAATGTAGTCTTACCGGAAGATGAAGGACCTGCTATAAGGATTATCTTCTTGTCTCCTTCAATAATAGCCTCGGCTATATCTGCGATCTGCTTCTCCATAAGCGCTTCCTGAACCAGCATTAGATCATTTGTCTTACCTGCCACTATCTGTTCATTCAGCTGTCCTACGCAGCTTATTCCAAGTTTAGCTCCCCAGTCCTCAGATTTTCTGAGAATACCGTAGAGTTTATCCGGTGCCTTGTAGTTCTCCGGAATCTTCTTTGTATCCTTCTTCTGAATAACAAGTACGAATCCGTCATCATACTTCTCAAGATCGAATTCCTTGATATATCCTGTTGAAGGAACCATGTATCCATAGTAATAATCTTCATATCCACCCAGATTATATATATTGATTCTGGATGCTCTTCTGTACTTCAAAAGCAGAGACTTGCCCGGAAGGTCACGTCTCATAAATTCCTCACGCATATCACTGGTTGAACGACCTTTTTTCTCAATCTTTATATCTGCTTCAACCAGTTCTCTCATTCTTGCTTTTATCTTGGCAAGAAGCTCATCATCGATAACCGTATCCTCATCAACCAGTCTGCAGAAAAATCCGCTTCCGAGAGAATACATTATCTCTATCCTATAATCTCCTTCAGGTTTTTGAAGCACATCTTTGGCAGCCTTAAGCAGCAAAAGTACTACACTTCTCTTATACAGATCATGTCCTATAGGAGTTCCCGTATCGATATATTCTACCCTCGCATCCTTGTAAAGCTTCCATGATAATTCCTTAAGACGCTTATCAACCACTGCAGCTACATAGATATTAGATTCATTATCTACCATTGCAAGAATCTCCTGCAATGTTGATCCTGACGGTACCAGGATTTCTTTCTCACATATATTAGTACAAACCGTAACCTTTAATTCTTTACCCATCGTATCTGATCTCCCCTCTCCAAAATATTAGTTTATTATCATAGCCCTGGCTTCTTCCAGGAGTTTTAGTTCTTTGTTAATCTCAAATAATCTGTTAACTGTGTTCTCTGTATCTTTTTTTGAGAGCCTGCAGTATATTCCCTGCTTCTTCTCAATCTCTCTATCAATGTATGAAATCAAAACAGGTGATTTTTTCTTTATAAGATACTCTCCAAATGTATCATATAATTCATTTCCCTCATATTCCTTATGCTCACCCGTAACGACTGCTTTGATGATATTATAATACTTTCCGTCTTCGCATATCATATCTTCATCTATTATCAAAATACCATCTTTTCTCAAATATTCCCTAACCATGCGAACGTCCGACTGAGGAGACAAAACAAGCTCATATCCATCCTCAAGTTTACTGCGTCCGTTTTTCAATATACTGATGATCAGCTGACCTCCCATACCTGCTATGATGGCAGTATCTGTTTCTCCGTTTTGCATCTTTTCAAATCCATTGGATAACCTGAGTTCGATCCTGTCCCCAAGTCCTTCTTCAGCCACATTTGTCATGGCGCTTAAGAGTGGTCCCTCAGCCACATCCATAGCCAAAACTTTATCGGCCAGGTTATTCTGTATCAGATATATGGATACAAACCCATGGTCACAGCCTATATCAGCTATAATTCTATTATTGTTTATAGCAGTATGTCCGGATGATACCATCCGGACAATTGCCATCATTCTTTCTGATAATCTTATACTCATAGACGTTTTTACTCCAAAAACTCCTTCAGTTTACGTGAACGGCTTGGATGTCTTAATTTACGAAGTGCCTTTGCCTCAATCTGACGAATACGCTCACGAGTTACACTGAATTCTTTTCCTACTTCTTCAAGTGTTCTTGCTCTTCCGTCATCAAGACCAAATCTGAGTCTGAGAACCTTCTGCTCTCTCTCTGTAAGTGTTCCGAGAACCTCAACAAGCTGCTCTTTAAGGATCATTGAAGCAGCCGCTTCTGATGGTGCAGGAACATCATCATCCGGAAGGAAGTCTCCAAGGTGGCTGTCTTCCTCTTCACCGATAGGTGTCTCAAGCGAAACAGGCTCCTGGGATATCTTCTGAATCTCTCTTACTCTGTCAACCGGGATGTCCATCTCCTCTGCGATTTCTTCAGGGCTTGGCTCACGTCCAAGTTCCTGGAGAAGCTGTCTGGATACTCTTGTAAGCTTATTAATTGTTTCTACCATATGTACAGGTATTCTGATAGTTCTTGCCTGATCTGCTATAGCTCTTGTTATAGCCTGTCTTATCCACCATGTTGCATATGTAGAGAACTTATAACCTTTACGGTAATCAAACTTCTCTACCGCTTTGATAAGACCCATATTTCCTTCCTGGATCAGATCAAGGAAGAGCATACCACGTCCTACATATCTCTTAGCTATACTAACTACAAGACGAAGGTTTGCCTCTGCAAGCTGCTTCTTAGCTCCCTCATCTCCTTCTTCCATCTTCTGTGCAAGCTCGATCTCTTCATCTGCTGTAAGAAGAGGAACCTTTCCTATCTCCTTAAGGTACATTCTGACAGGATCTTCCAGGCTGACACCTTCCGGAACCGACATATCTATATGTTCGAGATCTATCTCTTCCTCTTCGGATAGTTCGAACTTCATATCGTCATCATCTAATTCCGGTTCATCGTCTGAAAAGTTAAGAACATCTACTTTGTTCTTCTCAAAGAACTCCAGAGCTTTTGCCATGTAATCAGGTGTAAGGAGTGACTGTGTATCCTTGAGTGCATCTATGATATCATCATCCTGTACTACACCTCTCTTCTTAGCCTGTTTCAGAAGTGCATCCAGTTTCTTCTGGAAGAGTTTTTCTCTTTCTTCTTCTGTCAGACTATCGTCGCCTTCAGCATTAGACTCATCGATTAACACAAGATCAGATTCTTTTTCAGCGTCCTGTTCAATCTCTTCAAGTAATGCCTCTTCAGCCGGTTTAGTTTCTGCTTCTGCCTCGTTAGTCATTACTGTCTCTTCGATCTCTTCATTCTTTTTCTTGCCTTTAGCTGCCATTTCAGTTACCTCTTTCATTGGTTTATTAATCTATAATGTAATATATTATGTACTTATATATTAACTACAGTCTTACCCGTAGTTTTTTTAACTCTGCTTTTTTTCTGGCCAGTTCGATACTGCTGACATCCGAACGGGTCATACGGAGCTTATCTATATTGTCTGACTTGATCTTAATGATCAGGTCCGTCAGGGCTTTTTCCAAAACCGATGGTGTCGTATCAAAGTCAAACTCTTTCGTAAATATTCCGCTGACCTTCTCCTGTGCCTCGGTATCCTCGAACTGATTCAGTATCTGTGCCGGGTTAACCTGTCCCGAATCTTTATACTGGGTGAAAACCATGCTCGCAACATCCGTTATCACAGGTTCTGTAAAGTCCTCTTCGGAAATGACATCCGAGAGCTTATCAAACAGAAATGGTTCATTTACCATCATCGTCAGAAGATACTTCTGATTCTTCTCAGCCGGATTCTCCTGCTCTTTCCTGTAATTCACCGTTTCTCTCGGAGCAGACTCGGTTGTTACCGCTGCCATACCCGCCTTGGATACGATCTTCTTCAGTTCATCTTTATTCAACATATACTTTGCTGCAACCGTTTCTACGTAGTTGCCTCTTTCTGTTGAATCTTCTATTCCCGCCAGAAGTTTTCCCGCCTCCTTCATGAAACCGGTTTTTTCTTCCGGATTGTTCATATCGTAATTTGCTACGATATTGTCTATCTCAAATATTCTTCCTGTGAGAGCATTTCTCACTCTTTCATCGTAAGCTTCAACGCCCAGATTTTTTATAAATTCATCCGGATCCTTATAAGGACTCAGCTTGATAATCCTTTGGGACATTTCCATATTCCTTAGGATGCCGATTGCTCTCAGCGCCGCCGTTGTTCCCGCACCATCGCTGTCATATGCCAGATATACATCCTTCGTAAATCTCTTGATAAGACTTGCCTGTCCCTCGGTAAATGCCGTTCCCAGCGAAGCTATGGCATTATCATATCCTGCCTGATGCATTGCTATAACGTCCATGTATCCCTCACATAGGATGACACCTTTCCGCTTACTGTGGCGGGCTATATTCATTGCAAAAAGATTTCTGCTCTTATTGAATATCTCCGTCTCTCGTGTATTTACGTACTTCGGTTTTGCATCTCCCAGAACTCTTCCGCCGAAAGCTATGATTTTACCGTTTATATCGGTTATCGGCACCATAACTCTGTTCCAGAACTTATCCTTCGGACCGTTCTTCTCATCAAAGTCTACCAGTCCGGCATCTCTCATTATGGTATCGGAGAAACCTTTAGATTTGAGATATTTGTACAGATCATCTCTGTATATATCCGCATAGCCAAGTCCGAACTTAGCTATAGTCTCATCCGTATAACCTCTCTCACGAAAGTATTTATATCCCAGCTTACCTCTCTCTGTTTTGGTAAGCAGGTAATGGAAGTATGCGGCAGCACTCTTGTTTGCCTCATACATCATATGTTTTCTGGACTGTTTCTTCTTATCTTCGGCTGACATTTCCTTCTCGGGAAGTGTTATGCCCGCCCTCTTTGCCAGATGCTCTATAGCTTCCGGAAATGTAAAGTTCTCATACTTCATAACGAATGTATATACATTTCCACCGGCACCACATCCGAAACAGTGATACATCTGTTTTTCTTTACTGACAGTAAAAGAAGGTGTTTTCTCATTATGAAA
>JAFZXD010000102.1 GCA_017616955.1 Eubacterium sp.
AAGATTGTGTATGGTCATTACCGACTTGATATCCTGATAGAATGGATTGCCGGCAAAGAGAGTCTTAAGATACACGGGAACCAGTCCTGCCTGCCAGTCATGGCAGTGAACTATGTCAGGTTTAAAACCTATACTCGGAAGAACAGAAAGAGCTGCTTTACAAAAATAGCAGAACTTTTCGATGTCCCACTTTGTATCTCCGTATATATTGAATCCATTGAAATAATATTCATTGTCTATGAAGTATATAGGAACACCATCGTATTCCATGTACATTACACCGACATACTGCTGTTTCCAGCCAATGTCCATGTGGAAATGTGTCAGATACTTCATTTTATTTTTATATTTTTCGGGCAGGCACATGTAGTTCGGAATAATAATCCTAACATCATATTCACTTCTGTTGAACTTTCTTGGAAGTGTTCCGACTACATCCGCAAGTCCTCCTGTCTTAATGAACGGAACGCATTCTGATGCTATATAAGCTACTTTTTTCATGTGTAACACCCTCCAATCATTGCCACGAATCCTTCAAGTTGATTATAGCAAAAATGCATGTGTGATTAAAGCGTGATATCCAGTTTAATACTGATAAATTTCTTTATCATATCAACACATCCGCTTATTCCCAGCTCTGATGTATCAAGAGACAGATCATAGTTTTTTATATCTGTCCAGTCACAGCCTGTATACTTGAAATAGTAATCCGCTTTTCTCTCATCAACTTTCTTAATATAGTTTATGAGTTCATTTTCAGGCATGTAATGTCTTGATGCGGCTCTCTTAAGCTTAAAGGACATAGGAGCATGAACGAATACATTTATGGCATTCGGATTATCCTTAAGAATGTAATTCGCACATCTTCCGACTATGATACATGATTCTTTTCTGGAAAGACTTGTGATTATCTCAGACTGATAGTCATAGAGATTCTTGATAAGAACCATGTCATCGCCTTCAAACTTTTCGGTCAGCACATCACCGACTTCAGGAGTTGGCAGAGGATCCGAATATATCTCCTTTGCCACATCATAAAGAATAGTATCTTTAATCCTGTCGTCGTGTGCCACCTTGTCATCACGCATGTTTTCATTCAGTGAGACCAGTCTGAACATCTCGCTGTTATAACAATTCACTCCAAGTTCTTCCGCAAGTCTCTTACCTATCTTCTGTCCACCTGAACAATATTCTCTGGCGATTGTAACTACGAATTTATCCATAATGGTCTCCTCCCCTATTAATAGTTTTTCCCCTATATAAATACGTCCCCTTTTACTCTACGTTTGTGTAAACATCCTGAACATCATCATCTGCATCAAGGAGATCCAGGATTCTGTCAAGATTCTTCTGGTCTTCTTCAGAAGCAACAGAAACATAGTTCTGTGGAATCATAGTTACTTCCGCCGAAGCCATCTTTATTCCTTCTTTCTCAAGGTTGTTTCTAACTTCTGAGAATGCAGCAGGCTCTGTAATGATTTCATAAGAATCATCTTCTTCAGAGAAATCTTCCGCACCTGCATCAAGCGCAAGCATCATAAGCTCATCGGCATCCATCTCAACTTCTTCTTTATCAACGATAATCTGTCCTTTTTCATCGAACATATAAGATACGCATCCTGATGTACCGATATTTCCGCCACCCTTTGTAAATGCACTTCTTACATTTGCAGCTGTTCTGTTGTTGTTATCAGTCAGACACTTAACGATGATGGCAACTCCACCCGGACCGTATCCTTCATATGTGTTGTATGAATAGTTTACGTTCTCGAGATCTCCGGCAGCTTTCTTGATACCTCTTTCGATAGTATCGTTAGGCATGTTATTTGCCTTAGCCTTAGCGATAACATCACGAAGTTTTGAGTTGTTATCAGGGTTTGCACCACCCTCTTTAACTGCTACAGCAATCTCTCTTCCTATAACTGTAAATGCCTTTCCCTTAGCGGCATCGTTCTTCTCTTTCTTTGCTCTGATATTCGCAAATTTTGAATGTCCTGACATAATTTTTCCTCTTCTTTCTATAAATCTACAGTTACCGGTCAAAGTAACATTTATACTAATTTAGTAATTCTGACAGATGTTATAAGTCTGTCTTCAATCGATACGGGTTCAAACAGATAGCCCCCGTAATCGATCTTGATGTTTTCATTCTGTCTCGGAAATCTTCCAAGTTTATACAGAAGGAAACCATTCAGTGTTTCGATATCGGTATCAGGAAATTCCAGATCCTCTATCAGTTCCTCCAGGTCATGAAGCTTAATCATACCGTCAACTTCATATCCGTTTCCGTAGGTTACACTGACTTCTTCAGTCTCCATATCATGCTCATCCCAGATATTTCCGACTATCTCTTCTATGATATCTTCAAGTGTGACTATACCGTCAGTCTGACCGTATTCATCCAGTACAACGGCCATATGATTCTTCTCTCTCTGCATCTTCTTCAGAAGCTTCGAGATATCATATGTCGGATGAATAAACATCGCATCTTCAGCTATCTCTTCGATAACCTTGTCTTTATCCTGAAGATACTCCTTCGTCATATCCTTCACATGAAGAACTCCGATTATGTTGTCGATATCGTCATCATATACGGGATATCTTGAATAACCACTTTCAAGACAACCTTCTATGATGTCGGACAATCTGGCATCTTTAGGCACCGCAAATATCTTGTTCCTGCTGGTCATAATATCTCTTACGATCTTATCCCCCAGATCCAGGATATTCGATATCATTTCGGCCTCATCTTCTTCGATGAGCCCCTGTTCATGCCCCTCTTCAACCAGGTCGAGAATCTCCTCCTCAACACTGTCCTCATCTTTCTTTTTAAACATCAAATTACCTCAAAATAATTCAAGAAGAATACTTAACCTTTCCTGATGCTATAAGTGATATTGCCTCCGGAAGTATCTTCCATTCAGCCTCTTCCATAACACGTTTCTGTAATACTTCAGGTGTATCACCATCCTGAATGTATACTGCCTTCTGAAGGATGATCGGACCCGTATCTGTACCGGCATCAACAAAATGTACCGTTGCACCTGTTACCTTAACTCCTCTTTCAAGAGCAGCCTCATGAACTCTGAGTCCGTAATAACCCTTACCGCAGAAAGCAGGAATAAGTGAAGGATGGATATTGATCATCTTACCTTCGTATTTACGTATAACTATCTCCGGTATAACTACAAGGAATCCCGCTAGTACTATCAGAGCAGGATTGTACTCATCCAGTTTTTCAAGAAA
>JAFZXD010000103.1 GCA_017616955.1 Eubacterium sp.
GGTTCCGTACATCATAGCCGCATATGCAACCTTATACGTTCCGATAACATTGTTCTTTACAGCTTCGCATGGGCTGTCTTCCATAAGCGGCACATGTTTATGTGCTGCTGCGTGATATACGATATCAGGTCTGTATGTCCTGAATACATCGTTCACTCTTCTACTGTCTCTGACGGAACCTATGATCACATCCAGAGGACAGTCAGGATTTTCTTTAAGTATCTTATGCTGTATCGCATAAGCGTTATTCTCATATATATCGAAGATGATCAGCTTCTTAGGATTGTGTCGTGACACCTGAAGTGCTATCTCACTACCTATAGATCCACCACCACCGGTTATAAGAACGACCTTGTCGGATATCTGATCGTATATCTCGTTCATATCGACCTTTATCTGTTCACGACCAAGAAGGTCTTCGATATCTACATCTCTTATGGCCTTTACATCAACCTTGCCGCTGGCAAGCTGGTACAGACCCGGAAGAGTTTTGAGTTCACATCTGGTAGTGTTACAGATAGTCAGGATATCTCTCTGGTCTTTCTTAGATGCAGACGGTATAGCGAAGTAGATCTTCTCAACCTTATACTTATCTACATTGAGAAGTATACTGTCTCTTCCGCCTACAACCGGAACACCTTCAAATGACTTATGCCATTTTCTCCGGTCTCCGTCGATAACACACACCGGAATCTCCTGCAGTTCGCTTGAGTTTCTAATCTCTCTTATGAGATTCTTTCCGGCTTCTCCTGCACCGATGATCATAACTCTTGTCAGCACTTTCATATCTCTGACATATCTATTCTTAACCATAATGCAGAACCTATACGCGAATCTGATCCCCAGCACGAAGAAGAACTGGAAGAACGGTCCGAGTATATAGTAACTTATAGGCATTCTTGCCACGAGCATAGTTATAAGAACTATGTGAAGGCAGCCTGTTATAGCCGTTGCCATAAACACTCTTATGATCTCGATAGCTCCGGCATATCTCCATACACTCTTGTAGAGTCTGCAGAATGCGAAGATAAGTATAGACAGAGCTATATAAGCCGGTATAAATTCGATATACGCTCGCATGTAATTCCTCGGTATCTGCGAATATGCGCAGTCGAATCTGAACCACATAGCAAGGAAATATGCAAATGTAACCGCAAACATATCGTATACTATAAGCATAACTTCAACTATAAATGCTCTTATGCACTGATGCTTAGTAGCAAGACACGTATGTTCTTTTGTTTCATCTTCTTTATTGTTACTGAACTTTCTGATTATATCTGTATCGTCATTATAAAGATTGAGTTTTTTGTTTTCCTTATTCATACGAAGTCTCCTCTATGCTTTATATATCGTAAACCATAGGTAGGACTCTGGAAAAAGATAGAACTAAGATTCCTTTTCTTCATCCTCATAACTGTTGTAATAACCATAGTAGCCTTTATAGTACCCATAGTAACCCTTGCCACTACTTTCAACCTTGTTAAGTATAGCTCCAAGTATCTTGCAGTCCCCCTGCTCAAGTTGCTTCTTAACTGTCTGAACGGTTTTATAACTTACATTATCCGCTTCTATAAGGATGATGGTTCCGTCGCTGATTTTAGCTACGAGAACCGCATCGATCACGGCACCCAGAGGTGGACAATCGATGATTATATAGTCGTATTTCTCACGGAGCATATCGATAAGAGAGGCAAACTTGTTGCTGCCGAGAAGCTCCGCCGGATTCGGCGACTTAGTTCCTGTGAGGATGACATCGAGATTTGGGACATTTGTCTCATATATGATGTCTTCAGATTTTTTGGTTTGGCCTGAGAGATAATGGCTGAGACCTACAACCTCCTTGTCTACGCCATATCTGGCCAGTACTACTGATTTTCTGATATCAGCATCTATAAAGAGAGTCTTCTTTCCGTCTTCGGCAAATGAACGGGATATATTGAAACTTACTTCTGTCTTTCCTTCGTTCGGAACGGAGCTGGTCATAGTGATGACCTTGATGTCCTCTCCGGAGAAGCTGATATTTGTTCTGATACGTTTATATGATTCGTTGACCTTGAAATCAAGGTCTTTAAGATTTTCAAAGTTTAACTTGTTAGCCAAGGTTCACACCTCCTAAGCAGCTGACTTATCGTTGTCGTTAGTGTTTTTCTTAGATGTAGCATCCTTACCGTGAGTCTTTCTCTTGGACACTCCTTCTTCGAGAGGGATAATTCCGAGAGTGTTGAGGCCGAGATACTTCTCGACATCCTCCGGTGTCTTGATGGTATCGTTGAGGAGATATAGTACTATGATGATTCCACATGCTATAATGAATCCGAGCATGCCTCCTATCATTGAGTTCTTTACCAGGCTCGGGCTTGATGGGCTTGCGGCTATCTGACCGTAGTCCATGATATTTGGAGCCTGCGTCTCCATGACATCTGCCATCTTTAAGGCACTAACGTCTGCCAGTTCGTCAACTATCTTCTTAGCGAGATATGCATCATGATTACTAACAGTTATTTCAAGAAATCTGGTATTTGACGGATTTACAACACTGATGTTCGACTTAAGCTCACCATAAGTCATATCGAGACCAAGGTTCTCTATAACTTTCTCAAGTACCGGCCTACTTGTTATAACTACCATGTAGTCCTGTGTGAGCTGAGTACCCATCTGTATATCCGATAGACTGGTTATGCTATTTGACTTTGTAAGTACATACATAATTGATGTCGACTTGTATATAGGCTTTATCATGAGTGTGGTAAATGCAGCTGCTGCCGCTATACCGAGCGCCGTTGCAAGTATTATCGCCCATATACGTGATAGAAGAACTTTCGCCAGTTCTATGAGGTCAATTTCTATTTCCTGATTCTGGTTAGTATTCATGAGTTTAATCCTTTATTATTCACATCTTTTTCTTTAAAAGCTGTTTTCGCTCAGCTTCTAAATTCATACCTTTCGCTTGGGTTGTTTAAAACCCTAACAATCCGATTCATCCTAAATCCATCCCTTGTGTAACTCTCTTGTAACGATTCTGTGAGATGTTTGTGATCTTATGTTAACCATAAATAGTTATACTATTTATGAATCGAATCGGATAATTTTTTAATCAATATATTCACCTTGGATTACGTTTTCTGCGGCTCCTCTCAGCATCCAGTCAGCTTCCTGTTCTCCACATTTTTTAACGATCCATGGAATATAATCTTGAGTATAAGGTGCTCTTGAATCCGCATTATGTGCGTCTGTTCCAAAGAGGGTTATATATCCCTTCTTTACGAGCTTTCTGCACCATCTCGCATCTTCGTTGAGGAATCCTCCTTCGATGCTTGAGATGTTCATCTGCAGTATGCACCCCTTGTCTATCAGTTCATCCAGCCTTTCCAGATGTCCTTCAAGACATTTATATCGCTCTACGTGAGCTATGATCGGCCAGTATCTGGCCTGTGTCAC
>JAFZXD010000104.1 GCA_017616955.1 Eubacterium sp.
GGAATTCAGATTATCAAGAGACTTTTCAGTATATCTGTAGGTCATGTAAATGTTACCGCCTTTTTCGACATAATCTCTGAGGATCTGAAGTTCACTTTCATTTACGTCCGTTTCAGGTGCAAGAATCATAATCGCATCTGCATCATCAGGAATCTGATCTACTTTCATAAGATCAAGAGTCTTAAGTTCGATATTCTCTTTTGCTATAGCGGAACTGAAGTTTTGTCCAAGTGCCGATTCATTATTTCCTGTTACATTATATATGATTGGATTCTTATCGGATGTAACATATGCAATAGCACTGGTAATCTGTCCTTCTGCATCATATCCGGTAGTTGTCTGCTGACCGGTATAGTAATATGACATCTCGTCATATTTATATATCGATGATTCATTTATTACTTTGTACTTGTCTCCGCATGATACTACAAGACTGCCCTGAGCAAGATTTGCTTCGCCGTACTTATTTGCAAAGTTTGTCTGTTCCTTAGGATCAATAAACTCTACGGATACATTTTCAAATTCATCATAACGTCTTAAAGTCTTCTTGACATCATCCGAAGCCTGAGCTTCTGTACTATATACTTCTATAAGTATATTTTTACCGGCTTTATTCACTATGTCGGAAGTCTGATCGCTCAGTTCATAAATCTTCTGTGAATTCACATCGATTGATTTATATTTTTCCGGAACATATGAGAAGCCCCAGTTTGCCGCAACTATAAATGCAAGCACAAGTATAACTGAAGTTGTATGTCCAACATCTTTCAGTATTTTGTTCTTACCAAATGTCCATCTCCTTCTTCTAATGAAGCTGATGGTCAGGAATATAAAGATCGCACATATTGAAAGGAAATACAGTATTGCACTGAAACTCAATTCGCCTGTGGTCATATCCGAAAGTCTTTTACCCATATCCAGCTGAGTTACAACCTTACTGATTCCCGGCATGCTCGATGAAATAGTTTCGAAAAATGCCATAATATACAGCAGGAAGAATACAAGCACTGAAAGTACAGCTGCTATTATTGTATTCTCAGTTAATGATGATATAAACATTCCTATTGCTATAAGCGCTATACCATATAACCAGTATCCAAGCAGTGCCGTATATGCTTTCGGCATATCCACTTTTCCGTAACAGCTGATAATAACCGGAAATACCGCGGACATTGCAGCAGGTATTGAGAATACCGCAACAAGTGCCAGATATTTTCCCATTATTACCTTGAAAAGTGATATAGGTGCCGTAAATATCAGCTGATCTGTTTTATCCTTTCTGTCCTGCGACAGAATCTTCATTGTGAGTACCGGTATGATGATAAGGAATAAGAATACTGTATAACTGTATACATATCCGACATCCGCGGAACCCTGGAACAGATTGTACGCAAAAAAGTACAGGCTGAGGAAAGCAAAGTTTACAGCCACAAAAAGCCATCCCAGAACATTGTTGAAGAATGCCCTGAACTCTCTCTTAAATATTGCTAACATATTCAGTCACTCTCCTTTCCGCTAAGCGTCTTTCGAAGTCCGTCGATAAGAACATCTGTATTGGAAGTTGTCTCTGACTGCTCCGCGTCATCATCTGACGTAAGATTCTCTGTATCGTCATCTGTTGAAAGTGTTTCTGTCTCAGAATCCGATGTAAGCTGTTCTGTATTAACGTCTTCTGATGAATCTTCTTCGGCATTAGCTGCCTGTGCCATCTGTATAAATACATCCTCAAGTGACTCAATCTCTTCTGCAAGAGCTATAATAGGAATGCGAGCCTCTGCAGCTGCATAGAACAGAACTTCTCTAACATCGAGATCCGACGGAGTAGTGAGTTCTACCTTCACTTCACCCTCTTCTGATGATGTGAATCCGTAATTCTCAATTCCCTCTATCTTTTTAAGAAGACCATCCACGTCTTCCTCTTTTCCCTTGAATGTAACTTTAACTCGTCTTACATTTCCCTCTGACTGCTGACGTATCAGATTCTCTGTACTGTCACTTGCAACCAGACGTCCGTTGGCGATAATAAAGATATGATCGCATATCTCGCTTATTTCCGACAGAATATGTGAGCTGAGAACAACTGCATGATCCTCAGCAAGACTTCTTATCAGGTTTCTGATATCGATGATCTGAACCGGATCAAGTCCTACGGTTGGCTCATCGAGTATAATGATATCCGGATTACCTGTGATAGCTCCTGCAAGACCAACTCTCTGCTTGAAGCCCTTGGAAAGATTAGCTATAAGCTTATCCGTCACTTCCGTGAGTCCGGTAAGTCCCATAACACGTTTAACTTCTTCAGCTCTGTCTTTTGACGGAACCTTCTTAAGCTCTGCCACAAAACTCAGATATTCGCGAACTTTCATATCCGGATAAACCGGCGGTATCTCAGGCAGATATCCTATTTTCTCCTTCGCCTTTACGGGATTCTTTACGATATCATGTCCACCGACAATAACTTCGCCCTTGGTGGCACCAAGATATCCCGTAATAATGTTCATTGTAGTACTTTTTCCTGCTCCGTTTGCGCCGAGAAGTCCATATATTTTTCCCTTCTCGATGGTCAGGGACAGATCTCTTACAGCGATATTATCGCCGTAAACCTTTGTCAGGCCCTTTACCTCAATCATCGCATTAAAACCTCCATTGTTTTTGCTAAAAAGCTACATTAAACCTTTTTTGTGTACTTTAAGTGAATTTAATGTCAAGTACACGTTAAAAGTCCTCGAATTAATCGAGGACTTTTAGTGTTTATATTTAATTCAAATTATTCTTACAGCTGAGGACCTGCAGCAACAAGTGCCTTACCAGCTTCATTTGTCTCATACTTCTTGAAGTTCTTGATGAATCTCTCAGCAAGATCCTTAGCCTTAGCATCCCACTCAGCAGCGTCTGCGTATGTATCTCTAGGATCAAGAATCTCTGTTGATACTCCAGGAAGCTCTGTTGGTACTTCGAAATCGAAGTAAGGAATCTTCTTTGTAGGAGCCTTCTTGATGTCTCCGCTGAGGATAGCATCGATGATACCACGAGTATCAGGAATTGAGATACGCTTTCCTGTTCCGTTCCATCCTGTATTTACGA
>JAFZXD010000105.1 GCA_017616955.1 Eubacterium sp.
GACGTGTCAGAGAATTTATGATCAAGGGAATGAATTATTCCGGCGATAAGAAAAGTATTCAGATGGATATTCTGAATTCCATGGATCTTCTTGGTGTGCGAAATTCTGCATTTTATATGTTCGAGAATCCGGTAACAAAGGATGATATAGATCAGAAGAAGTATCCTGAATTCATTAATCTTATAAGTGTTATAAAATCAGGAAGTGTATATGTTATCCCTCAGGCCAGACAGAAGAGACCTATGTCGGACATTTTTATTCAGAGAGAGATAAAGATATACAATAAAAGATTTGTTACATTTCCAATCTTTTATGAAAGAACCCTTTATGGTTTTCTTCTTCTGGAGTTAACCGATGATCTCTATCATAAGGGTGAATTCTACGCGAGTCAGATCGGAATGCTCGTTCATATGGTAAGGATATCCTAAACTTCCGGCGGTATGATCTCATAATCGGTTTTTCGTTTTTTTATTCGATAGAATATGAGTGCGATGATGAAACCTCCTATAACTCCGCCGAGATGAGCTGTGATATTTACATTGTCACCATTAAGACCCGGTAAAAGAAGCAGTGCAAGATATATGATGATCTTATATTTGGCGAAGTATTTTTTTGTTGCAGGGTCCATTGAGAAGATTATCATTGCTCCGAACAGTCCACTCAGCGCTCCGGAAGCCCCTGCAGATACATAGAATCTTGTTGTAAAGAGCTGCACGATCAATGATAGAGCGCTTCCACACAGTCCGGAAAGCAGATATATAATCGTATATTTTATATGTCCGAAATAGCGTTCGACATTTGGACCAATAGCAATCAGACATAACATATTTCCGGCAATATGATCTATACCGATATGCAGAAACATAGAGGTAAACATTCTGTACCATTCTCCGTCCTGAGATATACGTGGCCAGTATTCGGCCCCCATATTTATCAGAGTCTGGGTGTTTTCAACTCCTCCATTTATCATTTCTCCGATAAATACCAAAACATTTGCGATCAGAAGAATATATGTAATATACGGTTTGTATTCATTATTATCAGTCATTATAATTTCTCCGAAAAAATAAGTTTATCCTACTGTGGATAGTAACAGTAATTGTACTACATTGAACTAAATATTCAATACTTACTATTTTTTTGCGATTAAAAAGATGATATACTTAAATGGGTATTTGTAAATTCTCAAGTGGCAATATGGGGTTATTGTATGAGAAGTAGCAAGAAGAAATATATAATATTTACCACGGCTATTACGGTGTTTGGGGTAAGCCTGAATCTAGTGCTCGGTAATATTGTGTCAAGATTTGAACTTCCGCTTTACCTGGATTCAATAGGCACGATGTTTACTGCGGTTGTAGGTGGTATTGCGCCCGGAATGTTTGTGGGATTCATGACGAATTTGATTAGAGGCTTTTCTGATTCTTCTTCGTTTTATTATGGTACCATAAATGTACTTATAGCATTTATAGCGGGCGTTGCAGCGGATAAAGGCTTCTTCGATAATATAAAAAAGGTTTTGGTGGTACTGGCGTTTTATATTCTGCTAAGTATTCCGTGCTCGATTCTTACATATATTCTTAATGAATGTTCGATCGCAAATGATGTTGCCGGCAGTTATGTCAGTATTATTCATAAGTTCGGTATTCCTGTTATATGGGCTCAGATCCTTGGGGATTTCTGCATAGAAATACCGGATAAGGCTATATCAATACTGACGGCATATATGCTGTATAGGATTGTTCCCGAAAATGTAAGGAACCAATATATAGAGTTGTCAGGCAGAAACATTGTGAATTATAATAGCAAGAACTACGAAACCAAAAGCTCCTTAAGAACGCAGGTTGCGAGAATACTCTTTTTTTCGGGACTTGCCATCGTCTGTATAGCATTTATCATATCTTATAAGACGTATCTTGAGGCTAAAGTCGAAGGATTTCCGGAAGGCACATATAATATATCGGTATTACGCAGGGAAACCCTGTTTTACAGCGGAAAGATGCTTTCGGCTGTTTTGGGACTCCTATTATGCATTGTATCATTTTCCATGACTCTGGTTGGTAGAAGGGTAGTTCTTCCGCTTCATAAGATGTCTAAGGAGATGCAGCGATTTGCATATGACAGCGATTCCGGACGAGATAAATCCATAGCTAAAATTGAATCTCTCGATATCCATACGGGAAATGAGATTGAGGAACTGTATGTTTCCATGACTAAGACTGTAAAGGAGATCGATGAATATATAGATACCACTACCGAGCAGGCAAGGACTATATCAAAGCTGCACGTGGACATTATCACAACGCTTGCAGACATAGTGGAAAGCCGAGATATGACAACCGGCAATCATGTTAAGAGGACGGCAGAGTACTGCGAACTTCTGGCCTACAGGCTTAGAGAAAAGGGGATATATGCGGAGACTCTGACAGATGATTATATTAATACTCTTAAGATTGCTGCGCCGTTGCATGATATCGGCAAGATTAAAATACCGGATGCGATACTTAATAAACCCGGCAGGCTTGACCCTGAGGAGTTTGAGATAATGAAGTCTCATGCTTTGGAAGGATTTAAAATGCTTGAAAATGCCACGGCAACTTTGGGTGCAACAGAGTATCTGCATATGGCGAAAGATATTGCCCACTATCATCATGAATGGTGGGATGGAAGTGTGAAGGGATATCCGGATGGATTAAAAGAATATGATATTCCGCTTTCAGCCAGAGTTATGGCTGTGGCGGATGTATTTGATGCGTTGGTATCAAAGCGTCCATATAAAGAGGGTTTTCCGATTGAAAAAGCAATGTCTATCATACGGGAAGAGAGCGGGACGCATTTTGATCCACAGATAGTAGAAGTATTTCTTGAATTGAGGGATGAATTGGAGAGGATAATAAATAAGTACGCGGAGGGAATAAAATAATTCGGTCTGGAGTTGTGGGTTTAAGGAACTCTTAGCCGGTAATAGGAGATTAAGTAATGGCTTACGAAGATGATTTAGAATTAGGAAGATTACGACAAGAAGCAGAAAAAAGAAAACGAGAGCTTGAAGAACTTCAAAGACAGGAGTTACAGAGAATCAGAGAGCTCGAACAGGGAAAGGCCGACAGGAGCGGATATAATCCGGAGCTGGATTCGGCTTTTGCTGTGTCCGGAAATGAACAGAAGAGACAACCATCCGGACAGCAATATACCCAGCAGCAGTACACTCAGCCTCAATATGTTCAGCAGAGTGCTCCGCAGAATAGTGGTATGTACCGCGGCGAACAGCCAAATCCGAATATGCAGCAGGAAAATGTACAGAAAGAACAACGCAGTGAAAAGATGAAAAACGAACAACAGAAGAAAAGAAATCCAGAAACAAAGAAGAAAACAACAACGCAACCAAGAAAACGTACTTTTGATCCGGATCAGGCAGTAAGTGATGAGGAATTCATTAGTTCTTATGAAGATGATGATTATGATGACGAGAGAGAGTACGAAGAAAGAAAGTCCAAAAAGAGTCGTGAGGAGAGCGAATCTCCAAAACGCCGTAAGGACGATCATGACGATAAAAAATCAAAGAAGAAAAAGAAGAAGAGTCCTGCGGCTAAGTTTTTCCGCAGATTGATAGCTGTACTGCTTATCCTCTTCCTTATCTTTGCTCTTGCTATAGGTAATATAACCAGAAGATTTAAGAATCTGGACAGTGAGGTATCCAAGAGACCTTCAGCAATGAAGAAGGGTATCGTAAATGTTCTTCTGATAGGAGAGGATGCAAGAGACGGCGAAAGCGGTCAGCGTACAGACAGTATGATACTGATGTCCATAAATACAAAGAAAAACTGTGTATCTATGACATCATTCATGCGTGATATGTATGTTGAGATTCCGGGATACGGTGGAGACAGAATCAATGCTGCTTACGCA
>JAFZXD010000106.1 GCA_017616955.1 Eubacterium sp.
CCTTCGTTATAGGATATATCTCTCCCTCGATTCCGATCATGAGATACATATCTTCTTCAAGACGGATATTTATATCCCCTTCAAGTGTTCTGACTTCTACCAGTGTATTGACAGGGAATATATCGGTAAGCTTAACATATCCGAGAGTCTGAGGAAGCTTTTCATAAAGCTTCATGTCGGAAGTATCCAGCACAGTATCTTTAGCGTATATGATCTTATACATTTCATAGTAGCTATCAAGTCTCTTCTGGAATTCCTCACGGATAAGTTCCTCGCTGTCCCGATCGTCATCAGGATACAGACTTCTGAGTTTATCTGTGCTTATAGCGCCACCTGCTTTTGTGAGATGTCCGCCACCGCCACCTATATCTTTTGCAAGATATGATGCCAGTTCATTTGCATGAACTTCCTTTACACAGCTTCTTATGGAGAACTTGATCTCTTGTGGAGTTACGAAATATGATATGCAGACTTCAACACCTGTTGTCTGCATTGAGAAGTCACCGATAACACTGAGTATTATCGGATCACATTTGTCAGCTTTTATAAGAAGATACTTGAGTTTAAGACAATAAACGTAATCAAGTATAGCTTTTCCTGCTATCTTGAGTTCGTCCAGAGATATATTTGAATTGCTCATCTCGGTGATAAGACTCTTGTTGATTCTCAGCGAGTCTCTCATATCTCTGTCCAAAGGATGAGATACTTCCGAGAGTTTATTCGTATCGGTGTAGAGTCCGTAATAAAGTGCAGTGGACAGGAGTATATCGCCATCCACACTGAGTCCCTCTTCTCTGATCATATCCCAGATAATGGTCGCACAGCTTCCCATATTGCTCCTCACTTCGGAGAGTTCGGGAAGTGAAACCAGAATCTGATGGTGGTCTATAACTGCAAGGTTCTTGGCAGGTGTGGTTGTTACATTTCTCTGTCCGTACTGACAGTCGACTGTTACCAGCAACTCGGGAACCCTATCGAAATCCGGTTCGTAGCTGACAGGTACATTAAGACATTTAATCATGAGGAGCAGATTGCTCTTGTTGATCTCATTGCTTCCTCGATAGATAAAGACAGGATACTTTCCCATCTTTTTAAGATACCAGTAAAGTGCATATCCCGATGACAGAGCGTCTGCATCGGGATTGTCATGACACTGAATGACAATATCGTCATACTTTAAAAGTTCACTTAGTTTCATGCTATACTCTCCCCATATAAGATTATATTTTTAACTTCTTAAACAGTAACGGATATACTCCGAGCATACTAAATGTCACGATAAAATATCTGAAGAATCTCGATATATCATCAAACATAGGATATGATACGCAGATTATATTAAAGAATTTTTTTAGTATGAAGTTAAGTACAAGATAGATCATGAACCCACCCAATAATCTGAGAATACATTTCCACACTTTATCTACATTCTCAAAATTCACAAATCTATCTTCGAATTCTATAGCTATATAAAATCCTCCCATAACTCCAAGAGCATTATAAAAGTCCTCTGTTTCGCAAAAGAAGATTCCGATAGCTGCTATAAGGAAGATGATCATATTTGCTATCCATCTTCTTTTTACTTTCTTATATAGCGCTGTCATAAGTATGATCTCAAGAATTCCGGTCAGCCAGCCGAACAGAACATCTGTCGGATAATGCACTCCCAGTGCAACTCTTGATAAACCTATAAGAAGTGCCATCGATATTCCGATTACCCAAAGAATCTTTTTCTTGATAAATAACGGAACACCTCCGTAAACTATAGCCGCATTTGTAGAATGCGTACTTGGAAATGAATACCCCTGTGCATATATATCGTAAATGTCCGCTTCCGCATGAACGGGTTTAAGACATTTGACTCCCGGATTATCAAAATACGGACGACGTCTCATTACAATATTTTTCAATATAGGATTTACAACCAATCCCACAACCGCAATCTGTCCCAGAGATTTTCCTATCTCTTTATCATAACACCAGTAGAGGAATCCCATAATAAGGATTACTACCATCTCATCTCCCAAAATGGTAAACAGTGCCGCCGCCTTAACTCCGATAGAACCCAAGATACTCTGAATCCACTGCATTAACACCGGTTCCCAATCAAAATAAAATGTTAAACCTGTATCCACGTTTCGTTACCAAACCTTTCTGAAAATTATTGAGAATATTAAAACTAGACTTTTTTCACAAGAAGTTCTACAACGAAACCATTATCATTGTAGTATTCCATTCCTCCACCCTGTTTTTCCATATACCAGTTCACAAGATACATTCCAAGTCCATATCCGCTCTTATCCTGCACGTCACTTCCGCGATAGTACTTCTCGACTACAAGCGCAAGTTCTTCTTCAGGAACTCCGGGACCTTCATCCTTTATCTTGATCTTTATGAAAGAATCAGTTGAATCATTATTTGATGGAACATCCTTTAGCTCCTCAAATGAAACATGAATATCGGTTCCCGCATATTTGTAGGAATTTCCGACTATATTATCTATAACCTGTTCCATTCGAAGCTTATCTATATATACAAGGCACTCCGGAATATGATTTTCCAGGATTATATTTCCGTAATCCGTGAGTTCCTTGAAATATTTCTCTATGATCCTCGAGTCATTTTCAACCGTGTTGATCTTGATCTCTTCCATATCGTCGAGCGTCGCTCTGAATACGTTCTGAACGAGACTGTTTATGGTTTCAGACTTATTGGAGATAAAACCTATCTTCTCCAGAAGACTGTCGTTTTCTTCAAGTTCCGAATCAATCTGACGAAGGCGTTCCTCAAGAGCCTTATCATCAGATGAACCGCTTTGCAGATCTTTCTTCTGCTTTTCCAGGTCCTGACGGTTCTTTCTGCATTTCATATCCAGAACCTCACAGGTCGCCTGTATGGTAGCTACCGGCGTCTTAAGATCATGACTCAGTTCAGCCACCAGTTCTCTCTTTGCATGTTCTGCAGCAAGTTCTCTCTGCTTGGACGCTTTAAGCTCTTCTCTCATAAGATCGAAGCTTTCTGTAAATGACCCAAACAGATTATCTCGGTGTATAGGAAGCGCTGTGTCAAGATTACCCTTTGCTATCTCTGAAGCAAAGTTCTGCATCTCTCTTACCGGTCTTACCTGAAAGTAGTAGACTAGTCCGATAAATATATAGCCAGCCGCCAGTATGATGAACCAGAATATGATCATGCATTCCAACATCTGCTGCTGTCCAAGCTCAAAGTTTTCATTGAGATTAGACCAGATTTTTTTATATATTTCTATCTCACTATCAGAATAGGAACATACCGCTTTTGTCGACAGCGATATCCTTCTGTACATTATAATCATTACTCCTAAACCGACAAGCATGATAGATGTAAATGTTATTATTACTTTTATGATACTTTTCATATTTCAAGAATATATCCCGTTCCCCAGATAGTTTTGATAAACTCCGGATTGTTGGGATCCTCCTCAAGTTTTTCTCTAAGTTTTCTAATGTGTACGTTCAGCGTTCCGTCGGAATAAAAAGTATCTCCCCATACCTCATCGAACAGCTGATTCTTGGTCACTATAGTGTTTTTATGAACATAGAGTGCATTCAAGAGTGCAAATTCTTTTGCCTTCAGTGTTACTCTCTTACCTCTGATACTTACAGACATTGTAGTTGAATCCAGTATCATATCATCTGACTTTGGAGCCTCTTCTGAAGTTTCAGAAACTTTCTTAAGCTGCTCCACGCGTTTCAGATTAACCTTAACCTTTGCAAGAAGAACTGACAGGCTATATGGTTTCTTGACATAATCATCGCCACCGATACTCAGGGCTATCAGAACATCATCGTCGCTCTGACGTGCACTTATAAAGATTATCGGAAGCTGATAATGCTCCCTCACTTTTTTACACACATCAAATCCGGAACCGTCTCCAAGATTAATATCCAGCAATATCAGATCGACATCATTTTTATCCAGAAAATCATAACAAGACGAAGCACTGTCAACATACTCCGTCTTAACATCAAACATCTGAAAATATTCCGCAGTCATTTTTGCGAGTTCTATCTCATCATCTACGATCAAACAATTGTAGTGCATTTTTTATTCCTTCCTAAAACGCCGAAATGTATTACATGAGATCAGCGTTATAAACCGCTCTCTCTCCACCTACAAATTTGGGACGGTATCTAGCCGCGATGACATTTGCCTCACCTATATTTTTTGACTTAAGTCTGAGCGGAACAACAACCGGATGAATGTGCATTCCTATAAGAACGCCTCCAATATCTATTCCGGCTTTTGCCTTCTGCTTTATATTTTCAACAACAACAGGATCCTTAAGACTTGAATAATGCTTTACCGCAAATGCACCACCAGCATGAAGCTGAGGGATGACATTTACCTCTTCCAGATCATATCTCTCCATAGCTGCTCTATCTATGACGATTGCCCTGTTAAGATGCTCACAGCACTGAACCGCAAGGAATACTCCTCTCTCAGCCAGCTTAGAGCTTATAACCTCATACAGATCATTAACTGCTTTATCAGTCTCGCCATCTTTAGATGTTCCCATCATATTTCCTATCATCTCACTGGATGAACATCCTACTACAAAGATGTCTCCCTTACTAAGCTTGACCTCACTTAAGATCTCATCAAATACTGCTTTTGCGTCATCACTTATCTTGCTCATAACTTTTCCTCTTTTTATATTTCTATCGGCTATATATGATAACCGTATCTTATCATAATACTCTTATTTAGAATATTTGCAAATATAAGGTTTATGGGACATTTCCCTCATAAACGTAATTCAGATTTTCTCTGGCAACTTCCGCAAGTCTGTATATCAGTTTCACATCAGTCGCTGCCCTGTCTGTCATATGAAATCTAGGGAAGAATCTCGATATATGAAGCGGGACATCTCTCCCGATCACATCTCCGTTCTCATCCTGAAGTCCTGCTATATATGAACTGATCTCACGCATCTCTTCTTCGGTATCATTCTCTCCGGGAACTATCAGCGTCGTCAGCTCAACATGACAGATCTGCACCGCACGTTCGATAAAGCTTTTGACCATACTGAGACTGCCGCCCAGAACGTCCGTGTAATAGCTCTCCTTTATGCCTTTCAGATCTATATTCATAGCATCGATATATGGACCAATCTCTTCCAGAACGCTAAGTTCTGCTGTTCCGTTAGAGACAAGAACATTCAGCATTCCCATATCATGTACAAGCTTTGCCGTATCCCTTACGAATTCATATCCGATCAGTGGCTCATTATATGTAAATGCCACACCGATATTTCCTCTTTTCCTGTAAAAGGCTGCTGTCTCAGCTATCTCCTCCGGAGTGCATTCTTCAGCTTCCTTCTCGAATCTATACGCTCTATCTGACCATGAGATCTCATCGTTCTGACAGAATGGGCACCGTAGATTACAGCCATAGCTTCCGATAGATAGGATCCAGCTTCCCGGATGAAATCTGTTAAGCGGTTTCTTCTCGATAGGATCAAGTGCCATGGAAGTAACCTTGCCATAATTCATCGGAACTATGATCCCGTCTCTGCAGCTTCTGACTCCGCAGAAACCAGACTGTCCCTCTTTTATCTCACAGTGTCTGAAACACACCTCACATCTTGCCATATCGATCCTCCAAAGCATATGTTCTCCGTTCTTTTATCAAACGTGTCTCACAACTTCAAATCTCTCAAGCTTGTAGTCATCACTCGGGTTTATTCCACCCTTTTTCATTGCGATAGACACCTGTTCATCAACTGTATCTACTCCATCCAGATCCGGAAGCAGAAGTCCTCTCCTGGAACCACATGACACGATAACACCATATTTTTTCACATCCAGTTCATCTTTCGAATCGATAGGTTCAGGCTTTCCAAGCACATCTACATTTATTTCAAGATACGGGATCTCATATGTTCCTATCGGATCAAATCTCGGATCTCTTGTCGATGCACTTATCGCATTATGGATTATCTCCGCAGCAACAGACGACTCTGTTGGAAGTATCGTTCCGATACACCCTCTAAGGAGTCCATGCTCATGTATAGAGACAAATGCCCCTGCCTGAGTTGAAGTGAGCATATCTACCTCTTCATCCGAAAATCCCTGAAGACCTTCGGCAACGGATATGGTCTTGCCATTCATTATATAGGTTTCAAGAGACTTCCTCGCCAGTCGAACAAATGCATCTGATACGGCCTGTTTTTCCAACTGTTTATCACGCTCCGCTCTTAAGTACATGTCAAGAAATCTTCTCGAATCATCTATGACCGGGCTTCCATCCTCTCCCTGCTTAACATGAAATGTACATATGCCGTATCCTACACCTGTTACATCTTCATGTGAAAGTGTCTCTATATCAACATCCAGCCCATCGAGCGCTCCCGCCATCATGACAAATGAACGGTGTCCACACTCAGCTGCTTTATCGCAGAATGTATCATCGAAACCAAAAAGCTCTCCAAAAGCTCCTCTCGAACATACATCCATTATCCTCTCATCATACTGCGGTCCCTCCGGAGCAAATCCGTAAGGTCCGTAATCCTGTAGCTTATGTGATAAGTCACCGCTTGCCACATATACCACTCTTCTTCCTGTTTCATTCACCGCATCCTGAATGATCTTGCCAAGAACATAATGATCCGTAAGAGCCAGTCCAGAAAGACCTATCCTGACTATCTTAAAATGAGAATATCTCTGTCTGATAAAATGAAGCGGTACCATCGTTCCGTGATCCAGCTCTCTCTTTCTCTGTCCCAGAGTTCCTGCAGGAAAATCATCATCCTGTGCAATAGCTTCGATGGTTTCAACAAGTTCAGTATCATATTCTTCGGTAAACTTAACCTGCGGCGCCCCAAAGTCTGCAAAAGACCCAACAGCGATCTCACCCGGAGATATATGAAAATAGTCTGCATACATAGTTGCATGCGGACTGGATATGATGATAGTCTCCGGTTTTAACTGAGCTATCTCATCAGCCACCTTAAGATATGAGTCAATAGTTTTCTGAACCTGTACCTCACTGCCACGTCCAACCTGCGGGACAATAAGTGGCGGATGCGGCACCATGAATGATGCTATAATAGACATGATATTCCCCTCCTGTCTTTCAAAGCCAATTCACCCCATAATCAAACTCATCCGACGTCTAATATTTTACCATAATTCATCTTTATTATCTATTCACTATGGCAGGAATTTACCTGATGCAAGATACAGTTCATACCACTCATGATGTGTCAGATCTACATCTGCTCCTTCACATATATCTTTCAAATGTTCCGGATTCATTGTCCCTGCTATAGCCTGCATCTTAGCAGGATGTCTGAGTATCCATGCAAATGCAATCGCAGTCTTTGATACTCCATACTTTTCTCCGAGTTTTCCAAGAACCTGATTAAGTTCCGGGTAATCCGGATGATCTATAAAACACCCCTGGAACATACCTATCTGCAAAGGTGACCACGCCTGAACCGTTATATCATTAAGTCTGCAATAATCCAAGAATACCCCATTTTATCTTCTGCATAGTTACCTCCCTTATCTCTGTAATAAACCTAAATACGATTCTAATATACCAACGCCAAAAAGGTGACAAAAAAAAATTTCTTTGTCACCTTTTGGTCTATCTATATAAATTGAATATTCAAAGCTAGGTTAACTAGGCAATGATATGATCAGTGCTTATCTATGTTTTTCTCCTTGATATCATGCAGATAATCCTTAATTGTTTCCGACTGTATTGAAGCGGCAAAATGTCCTCCATCTACATATCGAATTTCTTTATCTGGTGCAGATATACTATTAACGTACTTTTCCATTGCTTTATAATTTGTTCCTGGTTCCTCATCTTTTTTTCCAAGCAGGTAATAAACAGGAATCTTATATTCTGTAACATCCGTAGGAAAAACAGTATCTATAAGCTTTGCATCATCCGGAGTCAGCGTTTTTCTATTTGCCATAACATCTTTGTCAAAAGCCACTGCAAACATCATATATATCTGTTCAGGACTAGCATATGGATTAAACATGAAAGAGGTTATAATACTAAAGTCAGCACTTTTTATAAGATTGTCACTTTCACAGCATCTTTTCTTTAATTCACGAGTCACTTCATGCTGAGCATCATCTTCATATATTACTTCAGGATCAAATTTATTCAGAAGTTCCTGCACTTCTTTATCATCTTTATATTTTTCAAGCATTTCTTCTTTAAAAGCTTTTCTTTTTTCAACAGTAGTCCATACCGCACTAGTACCCAGAAATGCATAGTAATTCTCAGGATTTTCAGAGATAAGCCGTTCACCAAGAACTGATCCCCATGATGATCCCCATAGCATGATCTTATCAACTCCAAATGTTTCCTTAAGGTAACTAGTCATCTCCTGACCATCTTTGATCATTATTTCCGGTGTGGCTTCCTCTACAGGTCCAATCTTATAATTATGACCTACTCCTCTCTGATCCCAGTTTACTACTGTGTAGTCTTTACCAAGCTTCTTCATCATCGGAAAGTCAACTGCACTTGTTGGATAAAATGGTCCTCCATGGATGTAGAGCAATACTGGATTATCCTTATTCTCACTATATATACTTATCCACTGCTTTGTACCATTTATATCAACAAATCTCGATTCATTTATTCCATTCTTTGGAGTAATACGATTAATCCCTCTTCCGATCATACATATCAGTATAAAGAGAATTATGATTCCCAGTAAACTTATGAAAAACCACTTTATTCCTTTTAATACTTTCTTTAACATCGTTCAATTAGTCCTTTATGTCATTTTCTTTATTTGTTAAGAATATTTTTCTCCTTAATGTCATGCAGATATTCCTTTATAGTTTCCGACTGTAATGAAGCAGCAAAATGTCCTCCATCTACATATCTGATCTCCTTATCAGGGGCAGCTATATTCTTTTCGTACTTTTCAATCGCATGATAATTGCTTGCTGCAGACTCATCTTTTTTACCAACCAGATAATATACTGGAACTTTATACTCAGTTACATCCTTAGGAAACGTATTATCTACAAGCCATTCAGTATCTGGCATTATAGTATCTCTAGTCGCTTTGGCATCTTTATCAAAATATACTGCAAACATCATATATATCTGCTTGGGACTGGCATATGGATTAAACATAAATGAGTTTAAAATATTGAAGTCAGCGCTATTAAAAATGTTATCTCTAGTTGTACATAATAATATTAAGTCATGAATAACCTCATGCTGATCTTCATTTTTTACTTCAGGATCAAGCTTGTTCAGAAGTTCTATCACTTCCTTATCATCTTTATATTTTTCAAGCATATCTTCTTTGAAAGCAATTCTGGCATCTTTAATCGTACTAACTGCACTAGTTCCCAGAAATGCATAGTAATTATCTGGATTTTCAGCTATAAGTCTTGCACCGAGAACTGATCCCCATGATGATCCCCATAGCATGATCTTATCAACTCCAAATGTTTCTTTCAGGTAACGTGTTATCTCCTGACCATCTTTGATCATTGTTTCCGGAGTAGCTAATTCAACAGGACCCTTACCATAGTTATGACCTACTCCTCTCTGATCCCAGTTTACTACTGTGTAGTCTTTACCAAGCTTCTTCATCATCGGAAAGTCAACAGCGCTTGTAGGATAGAATGGTCCTCCGTGGATGTAGAGCAATACTGGATTATCCTTATTCTCGCTATAAATGCTTATCCACTGCTTTGTACCGTTTATATCAATATATTTTGATTCATTTATTCCATTCTTTGGAGTAATACGATTGATTCCTCTTCCGATCATACATATCAATATAAAGAGAACTATTATTCCCAGTAAACTTATGAAAAACCATTTTATTCCTTTTAATACTTTCCTCAACATTAGTCCATTAACCTCTCAAGTCATTTTCTATCTTTATTTATTATTTATATTTTTTTCTTTTATATCATGCAGATATTCCTTTACTGTTTCTGACTCCAGTGTAGCTGCATAATGTCCGCCATCAACAAATCTTACTTCTTTTTCCGGAGCAGTTATGGAATCTATATACTTTTCCATCGCATAATGGTTTGATCCCGGAGCCTCATCTGTCTTTCCAAGCAGATAATATAACGGAACCTTAAACTCCTTAACATCTGAAGGGAAGATTTCCCTGGTAAACTGTGCATGATAATCTTCAGGAAGAATCATATATCTATAATCTAAATAGTTATCATATGATAAAGGCATAATTGCTAAACATATCTCATTAAGCCCTGCATATGGATTAAACATCATAGCTGTGAGAAGATTAAAATCTGCTCCTTTTAAACCATCTTTTACAGAACATCTTTCCTTAACTTTTGCCTCCATATCTATATCAAGATTATTTTCATTATCAGGATCATACTTTTCCAGGAGAGCAACCGTATCCGGATCATCTTTATACTTTTCCAGCATCACTTCTTTAAATGTAGTTCTCATGTTAACCGGAGCTTCTACTGCACTTGTTCCTAAAAAAGCGTAATAGTTTTCCGGATTATCTGCGATAAGTCTTGCTGCAACAACAGATCCTGCTGACGATCCCCATATTACGATCTTATCAACTCCAAATGTTTCCTTCAGATACTTTGTCATCTCTTTACCGTCTTCG
>JAFZXD010000107.1 GCA_017616955.1 Eubacterium sp.
CAACCAAAGATATAAGTACTTTAATTTTTCTAGTTGATTTCATTAAAAGATCCTCCTCATATAATTATTATTCATAATAGTTGTTGACGGATAAGAAAAAAAGGAATAGAATAGTTCACTGATAATTGAACAGAATGGGAGCTAGTAAACTGGCTGAGAGGAAGGTGTGACCTTCGACCTGATAACCTGATTTGGATAATGCCAACGTAGGGATGCTGAGATAATAGTGTTTGATATGTAAGCTGCTTCTGAACAGGAAGCAGCTTTTGTTTTTATGTTACTGTTCGTTGTTCAAGAAAGGAGGTTTCGAAGATATGGTTAAGATAAATGGTGAAGAATATGATTTCGCAGGACGTACTGTTCAGGATGTCATTACAGAGCTTGGATATGAAAAAAATATGATCGCAGTTGAAAGAAATGAAGAGATCATTCCTAAAGCAACTTACGAGGAAGCTATACTTAATGACGGAGATACAGTTGAGGTTGTCAGTTTCGTAGGAGGTGGCTGATATGGTTTTGACAAAAGAAGAGTGGCTTAAGGCACTTACAGATCGACATGGTAAGGAGAGACAGGAGAAGTTTCTGAATGCCACGGTTGCAGTATGTGGTCTTGGAGGACTCGGTTCCAACATAGCGATCAGTCTTACCAGAGCGGGGATCGGGAAACTTATCCTGATTGATTTTGATAAAGTTGATCCGACTAATCTCAACAGACAGCAGTATAAAATGAGTCAGCTTGGAAGGTACAAGACTGAGGCGCTTACTGAGAATCTGAAGGAGATAACTCCGTATGTTGAGATTGAATATCATACTGTGAAGATGACAGAGGAGAATATCCCTGAACTTCTTAAGGAAGCAGATATCGTTTGTGAAGCATTTGATAAAGCAGATAATAAAGCTATGCTTGTAAATGCGGTCTTAGAGGGATTCACAGATAAGATCATCGTTTCGGGTTCCGGAATGGCCGGTTTTGGAAGTGCCAATACGATCCAGACTCGGAAGATAATGAAGCGGCTCTACTTGTGTGGGGATACCGTCAGTGATGTAAATGACGGTATCGGACTCGTGGCGTCTCGCGTTATGGTATGTGCGGCGCATGAAGCACACACTGTGCTGAGATTGTTAGCAGGAGAAGAGTGATCGGACCAGGTCCCTAAAATTTGATGAAATATTAATACATGAAAAGAGGAGATTTATCATGGATGACAAACTTGTTATAGACGGAAAGGAATTTAATTCGCGTTTTATTCTTGGTTCCGGAAAATATTCAATGAAGCTTATCGAGGCTGCTGTTAAAGATGCAGGTGCAGAGCTTATAACACTTGCGGTCAGAAGAACTAATACAAAGGATCAGGAGAATATCCTCGATTACATTCCAGAGGGAGTAACACTTCTTCCGAATACCAGCGGTGCAAGAACTGCAGAGGAAGCTATCCGAATCGCTCGTCTTGCGAGAGAGCTTGGTTGCGGAAACTTTGTTAAGATCGAGATCATGCGTGACAGCAAATATCTTCTTCCTGATAATCAGGAGACTATCAAGGCAACAGAAGTACTTGCAAAAGAAGGCTTCGTTGTTATGCCTTACATGTATCCGGACCTTAATGCTGCAAGAGATATGGTAAATGCAGGAGCAGCAACTATCATGCCACTTGCTTCACCAATCGGATCAAACAAAGGTCTTGCGACAAAGGAATTCATCCAGATACTTATAGATGAACTTGATGTTCCTATCATCGTAGATGCGGGAATCGGACGACCTTCACAGGCATGTGAAGCGATGGAGATGGGAGCAGCTGCTATCATGGCAAATACAGCTCTCGCAACAGCCGGAGATCTTACTCTCATGGCATCGGCATTTAAAGAAGCAATCAGCTCAGGACGTAAGGCATATCTTGCAGGTCTTGGACGAGTTCTTACACGTGGTGCTTCAGCATCTGACCCACTTACTGGATTTTTGAGAGATTAGTTGGAATAAAAATGTATTCTTAGTCAGAGGAAAAACAAAATGGAAAATAACTATCTAATAGATTCAGATGACCTTACACCTGAAGCACTTGAGAAAAAGCACAGACTTGAAAAAGATCCTTCAGTAAGAACAAACCACATGGAATACATGCCTGGGATGGAAGTGATCGAGTCAGACATTTGCGAAAAAGTCATATCGGAAATGGAATCCTATGATTACACTAAGTACACTGCAAGAGATGTAATGGCGGCACTGCAGCATGAGACTTGTACTCTTGAGGATTTCAAGGCGCTGCTTTCTCCGGCAGCGGAACCACTTCTCGAGAAAATGGCAGAGAAGGCTAGACTTGAAACAAGTAAGCATTTCGGAAATACAGTATACATTTTCACTCCGCTTTATATAGCGAACTACTGTGAGAACTACTGTGTTTACTGTGGTTTCAACTGCTATAACAAGATCAGAAGAATGAAGCTTTCTATGGAGCAGATCGAGCAGGAGATGAAGATCATCGCCGATAGTGGAATGGAAGAAATCCTTATTCTCACCGGTGAGAGCCGTGCGATGAGTGATGTGAAGTACATCGGCGAGGCATGTAAGCTGGCGAGAAAGTATTTCCGACTTGTTGGTGTTGAGATTTATCCGGTAAATACAGATGAGTATAAATATCTTCATGAATGTGGAGTAGACTATGTGACCGTATTCCAGGAAACATACGATTCGGATAAGTATGAAACATTGCATCTCATGGGACATAAACGTGTATGGCCATATAGATTCGATGCACAGGAAAGAGCACTGAAAGCAGGTATGAGGGGAGTGGCATTTTCAGCACTTCTTGGACTTTCAGACTTCCGTAAGGATGCACTTGCAACTGCACTTCATGCATATTATCTGCAGAAGAAATATCCTCATGCGGAAATGTCTCTCTCATGTCCACGTCTCAGACCTATCATCAATAATGATAAGATCGATCCGTTGGATGTACATGAGAAACAGTTGTGTCAGGTGCTCTGTGCATACAGAATCTTCCTGCCATTTATCGGAATAACAGTTTCATCACGAGAGACCGCAGAGTTCAGAAATGGTATCGTAAAGATTGCAGCAACAAAGGTTTCAGCAGGAGTTTCGACAGGAATCGGAGATCATGAGACAAAGTACACAGGAAAAGAAGACGACGCTGAACAGGGCGATGAACAGTTTGAGATAAGCGATGGAAGAAGCCTGGATAAAATGTATCAGGACATAACCGATGAAGGACTTCAGCCGGTACTTAACGATTATCTCTATGTTTAACTGTGAGTAGTAACTAGAATACGGAGAAATGTATGAAGAATAAGTGCGATATTATCTGCGTTACAAACAGGCATCTCTGTCCCGGAGACTATAGAGAGACTCTTGTAAAGATTGCGAAGGCACATCCCCGTGCAATCATACTCCGGGAGAAGGATATGAGTGAACAGGAATACAGAGAACTTGCCACATGGTTTCTTCCGATATGCAGGGAAGTTGGAACAAAACTTATCCTGCATTACTTTCACAACGTTGCCATGGAATTAAAACCAGACGGACTTCACATGCCACTGGACAGGCTGGAGGAGATACTATCCGAAGCCGGTTGTGACTTGTCATATGTGAGTGAACTGGGTGTTTCATGTCACAGCGTTGAGGATGCGCGAAGAGCTGAGAAGTTAGGCTGTACATATATTCTTGCGGGACACATTTATGATACTGACTGCAAGAAAGGACTTCCCGGAAGGGGAATAGAATTTTTAAGAAAAGTAACGGAGAGTATTACATTTCCGGTATACGCCATAGGTGGAATAGCGCCGGAGAATATAGATGAGGTACGAAGCTCAGGTGCGGAGGGAGCATGCATCATGAGCAGTGCCATGAAAAGTGAAAATGTTGAAGAACTGCTGAAGCAATTCGGATAGTTCTCTGACATAGAGAGACGTTGATTTTAGCGCACGGGTTTCTAATCAAGAAACGGTGTACCAGAGATTTTACGTCGGCGGTACATTGGGGGCACCACCTTGTATCGCAAAAGAAAAATTAATGCAAAAAGAAAAGGAGAAAATCATGACAGAAGCATTAAACATCACAGAGAAGAAACTCAGTGAAGGCGCCGGTGAAAGAAATTACACAACTCAGATGGATGCCGCAAGAAAGGGTATCATCACACCGGAAATGAAAGCAGTAGCAGCTAAGGAGTACAGAACAGAGGAGGAGATACGAGACCTTGTTGCAAGAGGACAGGTAGCAATCTGTGCCAACAAGAATCACAAGTGTATCGATCCAAACGGAGTAGGTTCTATGCTCAAGACCAAGATAAATGTAAATCTTGGTGTATCACGTGACTGCAAGGATTATAATATTGAGATGGAAAAGGTTATGGAGGCTGTCAATATGGGAGCCGAAGCTATCATGGATCTTTCATCTCACGGAGACACACAGCCTTTCAGAAGAAAGCTTACAAGTGAGTGTCCGGCTATGATCGGAACAGTTCCTGTTTACGACAGCGTAATCCATTATCAGAGAGATCTTGAGACACTTACAGCACAGGATTTCCTTGATGTTATCAGACTTCATGCTGAGGACGGTGTTGACTTTGTAACACTTCACTGTGGTATCACTCGTAAAACTATAGAGCAGATTAAGAAGCATAAGAGAAAGATGAACATAGTATCAAGAGGAGGCTCTCTGGTATTTGCCTGGATGTGTATGACCGGCGAGGAGAATCCATTTTATGAGTACTATGATGAGATACTTGAGATATGTCGTGAATATGATGTGACTATCTCACTCGGTGATGCATGTCGTCCGGGATGTATAGCTGACGGAAGTGATGTATGCCAGATCGAAGAGCTTGTTCGTCTTGGTGAACTTACAAAGCGTGCTTGGGAGAAGGATGTTCAGGTAATGGTTGAAGGACCGGGACATATGCCGATGGATCAGATTGCTGCGAATATGAAGATTCAGCAGACTATCTGTATGGGAGCACCTTTCTATGTACTTGGACCTGTTGTTACGGATATTGCTCCGGGATATGATCACATCACATCTGCTATCGGTGGAGCTATTGCGGCTTCGGCGGGAGCGGCATTTCTCTGCTATGTAACTCCTGCAGAGCATCTTGCACTTCCGAATGTAGACGATGTTAAGCAGGGAATCATTGCATCCAAGATTGCGGCACATGCTGCAGATATTGCGAAGAAGATTCCTCACGCTATGGATATTGATAATGCTATGGGAGATGCCAGAAGAGCACTTGACTGGGATAAACAGTGGGAATGTGCACTTGATCCGGAAACAGCAAAAGCTATCCGTGATGACAGATCACCCGAGCATGATGACACATGTTCAATGTGCGGAAAATTCTGTGCAGTTCGAAGCATGAATAAAGCACTGAACGGAGAGCATGTAGATATCCTGTAAGAGTGGATAATATATCAAACTAAAAAAGTAAAAAAAAGCCTTGCAATCATTTTGCATATATAGTAAAGTGAAAAAATCATAAAACGAAATTTGTAAGGAAGGAGGGCGAATATATGTATTCAACATTTAATAAGATTATTAAAATCAGAAAGACATGTAGAATTAATATGGTTGAGCATTGCATGTTTCACCGTGATTTTGTTGTTCGCGCTCCTTATATACCTTTTTAAGATGTAATAGGATAGGCGAATTTTAACAAACCCTCACTGTGTCATGCAGTGGGGGTTTTTCTTTTTGAAAAATTAGCATAGATTGGAGGCGTCATGAAAGAGAATAAACTTACAAAAAAGGCTTTAAAACAGCTGGCAGAGTATCACATCGAAGAAAGCGATGTGCTTTCGGTTTGTCCGCTGGATCTTTCATTTGGAAGTAATTATCTCACGGGGTACATTTTCCTAACTAAAAAGAATGTGGGGCTCTGCACTATAGAGACTCCGCTTGAATATATACATTATTTCAGAGGTGCGAAGATACAGGATACCGCATCGGACGAGGAGTTGGGTGAATACGATATCAAGCTCTACGATATTGAAAAGCTTGCGCATATTCATCTTGAGCGAGGTGTTGGTTCCGCGAGTCTGACTGCAGAATATGACGGTGAGTATGAGAAGGTTGCCGCAATTACTTACAGATATCTGGGGCAGATGAATATATTTATAAATCAGATCAGAAATGTCAAAAACGGCAATGATCTCATGGAAGGAATTCCGGATAAAGAAGAGGAAGAAGAGATTACTCCAAAGAAGAGCAAACGTTCTATCTTCGGAAGGACTCTCAAATATTTCCTGAGATACAAACTTGGGGTAACAGTTCTTTGCTGTACATATATAGTTACTGCGATCATGGCACTGGCGTGGCCGTACATTATCGGTAAGGTGCTGTTTGATCATGTGCTAAAAAAGGACGATGTATATCTTGCAACATTTGGACTTGAAGGCAAGTATATACTGGCACTTTTTGCAGTTGCTGTTGTAATGATCGGTTGTAGATTTCTCGCTGAGTTTTCGAGTTATCTGAATGTTTTCATAATGGCGAAGGTATCAAGTCATGCAGTCAGAGATATAAAGACAGATGTGTTTGATGCGATGAGCAGACTCTCGCTGGATTTCTATGTGAATAAACAGACCGGAGGTCTGATGACCAGAGTTCTGCGAGATTCCGAAAGGGTGAGGGACTTCTTTATAGACGGACTGCCGATGATATTTATTCACGGACTTACGATAATTGTGACATTTATCGTAATGTACAGGCTTAACTGGCAGATGGCGCTTATAGCCTGCATACTGCTTCCACTTCTTGTTTTTATAACGGTTAAACTTCGTCCGGGGCTTTGGACTCTTTCGGGAAAGAGACATCGTGCGGAGAAGGCGGTTACGGGAAAGGCAAATGACAACCTGACCGGAGCTCGTGTTGTTAAGGCATTTGGCCAGCAGAATGCGGAAATAGAAAGATTCATGAAGCCAAATCAGAACCTCTGTGATGCGGAGATTAATATAGTAAAGCTGAGGAATCGTTTCTCAATTCTTTACAACATGGTTCAGGAAATATCAAGTATTTGGATCTGGATCGTCGGTGTATTCTTCGTTCTTAAAACAGACAAGATCGATCTGGGTGTGCTGATTACATTTGTTGGATACGTGATGCAACTGAACGGACCGATGAACTTCTTTGCATGGGTATTCAGAATGTGGTCTGACAGTATCAAC
>JAFZXD010000108.1 GCA_017616955.1 Eubacterium sp.
CAGCTTAGATACCGTAGTTATCTACATCTTCCTGTGTAATTGTTGAAGCATCGAAGCCTTTCTCTTCCATGATGATTGTCTTCTCTGCAGGTGTTCCGCCTGACTCAAGAGTCTTGATAACTTCATCAATGTACTTAGCCTGGAAAGGATTACACTGTCCATCATAGTTCCAGTTCTTGTTGAGGAGCTCTTCGAGTGCCCACTTGTTGCAGTCAAATCCCATTACTACTACGTCTTTATCAACACCGTGTGAGATGTTAGCCTTATCAAGTGCTGCTACAGCACCCTTAGCCATATCGTCGTTCTCTGCATAGATTACGTTGAACTTCTCACCTGAATCGATAACTGACTTAACGATCTGCTCTGCCTTCTCTGCGTTCCACTCAGCTGTCTGCTGTGTAACGATCTTCCATCCATTCTCCTGAGCTAATGTATCAAGTGCTCCTGATCTACCCTGCTGAGCAGCTGATCCCATAACACCCTGAAGATGAATGATATTGTATTCTGAAAGATTCTGATCCTTTAACCAGTTAGCTGCTGTCTCACCTTCCTTGTTCATATCTGAAACGATAGAAGCTGCATAAAGGCTGTCACTAGCATCTATTGTACGGTCAAAAAGAATAACCTGAATTCCTGCATCCTGTGCATCTTTAAGAACGCCGTCCCAACCAGATGTATCAGCTGCTGAAAGAAGAAGATAATCAACACCATCCTGGATAAACTTCTCTGCTGCTGTAATCTGCTCATCATTCTTAAGACTGTAAGCAAATGAAGCTTCATATCCGTTCTCAGCTGTAAACATAGCCTTGAGATCCTTGTCATTTGCTGTACGATATCCGGATTCATTAGGATCGTTATTGATGATACCAACTTTTATCTTCTCACCACTTGATGTTCCTGCATCTGCTGCAGCTGTATCTTCTGAAGCTGTATCTGCTGTTTCAGCTACTTCTTCAACTTCTTCTACTACTGTATCTGTATCAGGAGTTTCAGCAGCACCGCTATCAGATCCTGTCTTTGCAGCTCCGCCACCACAAGCTGTAAGTCCTACAGCCATAGTAGTAGCTACTACAGTTGCGAGTATTCTTTTTCCGAATTTTCTCATATTAAAAACCCTCCATAAAAGATATAAGTTTGTCCTGTTCGGATCACCGTCCGAACATTATCTTCGTTACTTGATGTGCAAACTATATCAAATCATGAAAGGGTTTAATACGGAATATAATTTGATTTTTTTTTAAATTTTTATCATCGGATATTAACCGTTATAATAATGGATATAAGATTTTTTTCGTTTTTTTATGATTTGTATGATTTTTTATTAAAAGTATGATTTTTTATTTAACAAGTATTTTTAATACTCTCTTTCGTCCAGAATATCCTGTGTCAACATAGTAATATCATATTCCTCTCCGTCTATCGTAATGCTCTTAACAGTCGGATCCGAGGTAAATGCCTTCTCACTGACATAAGTATACTTCTCAACTTTCTCTTTATTCTTCACCGAATTGATTATATTTAAAACTTCGTTTCCCTGAAGAGGATTACACTCTACATCAAGAGCAATCTTTCCTTCCAAAACTTTCGAAAGTCCGGAATGTGCCGCATCAAATGAGATAATCATAATCTCACCGTCTTTTATATTTGTTCCTACTTTTTTACCAGCCTCTTCTATGGCCTCGATAGCACCTATTGCTTCATTGTCATTTTCAGAATAGACAACATTTATATTGTCATATCTCTGAAGAAGGATTTCCATTACTTCCTTTGCTTTGGTCTGCGCATAGTCGGCAGGTACACATTCCAATATATTCCATCCGTATTCATTTGCTCCCTCGATCAGGCCGTTGGTTCTTCCTATCTGAGCCGTAGCTCCAAGGGTTCCCTGAATATCGACTATATGAATATCTTTGGGTGATATACCTTTAGCTTGCGTAAAACTGTTAAGCCACTCGCAAGCCACGTGAGCTTCCTTCTTGAAATCAGATCCAACCCAGGCTGTAAAAAGCGACTTATCCTCAACATCTACCATTCGGTCAACTATAACTACCGGAATACCGGCATTCTGAGCCTCCTCAAGTACCGTATCCCATCCCGTCTCCATAACCGGAGCCAGTACTATACAGTCAACCTCCTGCTGGGTAAAATTCCTTATGGCTATGATCTGCTTATCCTGTTTCTGCTGAGCATCATCAAACATAAGCTCTATTCCATTCTCACGAGTAAGACTGTTCTTTATCGAGTCGGTATTTGCCACTCTCCAGTCAGATTCAGCTCCCAGCTGCGAGAATCCTACTGTTATCATATTGCTCTGTCTATATCTGTCTATATATGGATTATCTTCATCTTCACTTGCTTTACCACACCCCGTGGATACAGATGCCACAAGGAGCAGCAATGTCAATAAAGTTGACACTCTGTTTTTCATTTTTCTTCTCACAAGAAATACCTCGTTTATCTATACCTGTGGAATACGTACAGTTACAACAGTTCCTTCACCATACTTACTCTCTACAGTCATTCCATATGATGTACCGTACAGCATCTGCAGTCGTTTTTCCACATTTGCCATACCGAATCCACTTTGATCATCCTGAATAAGATTTCCGGCAATCAGCGAACGGAGTTTCTCCAACTCTTCCTCATTCATACCGATTCCGTTATCTTCTACGTTAAAGACTATATCTTTTCCGTCCAGTCTGCCGCATACTTTTATCAAGCCCTGTCCACGCTTATTCTTTATACCGTGATAGAGGGCATTTTCAACTATAGGCTGAAGTGTAAGTTTCTGAATGTGATAGTCCAGAATCTCTTCTTCAAAATCTATCTCATAATCCATGATATCCTGATATCTGTAGTGCTGTATCTCCAGATAACTCTTAACATGTTCTCTTTCATTTCTGATGGTTATCTCACTCTGTCCCTTACTTAGCGAGATTCGGAAGAAGCTCGACAGTTCCTGTATGACCTGAATTGCTTTCTGGTTTTCTCCTGATTCAGTCATCCATATGATGGCATCAAGTGTATTGTACAGGAAATGTGGATTTATCTGTTCCTGAAGAAGTCTGAGTTCCGCATCCTTGGCATTTTCCTGTTCCTTATGGATGTCCTCGATAAGAGTTTCAATCTCCTTAACCATGCTGTTGAAACTTTCGGCCAGCGTTTCCATCTCATCGTTACTGTTGGTATGATAAGATACACTAAAGTCTCCGCCCGCGAATTTTTCCGTCATATCACAAAGCTCGGTAATAGGCTCTGTAATCCTTCTGGAAAGTCTCTTCGATATAACGTAGATAAATATGATACTGAGAATAAGGACAAGAATAAGTATTCTCATAGTTGTAAGAAGACTGGCCGCAACCTCTCGTCTCAGCATCTCCATATTTGTCGCTTCATCATATACGTATTTCTGAATATCATCCTGAATAAGAGACGTAAGTGTACGGATGTTCATGTCGAGCATTTCCATATTCTCGTCGTAATGTCCACCCTCTTCTACGTTCTTCAGGATATCATCAACTCGTTCATCCAGTATCCCAAGAAGTTTTATAAGTGCATTCAGATCCGCCTTAACGTTTTGTTCGGTTGTCCTGCTTCGAAGCTCATCAAAATGTACCACCGCCGCGCTTATAAGCGCCTTAGGATCTTCACCTTCAAGTTTCTTCTCAGGATCGGTCCAGTTTGCCGAACCTATGATGATTCTATACATCATCTCATCCATAGAATCCTTGAAGCTCATATTGTATTCGTTGGCACTCGTGATATTTCTTACCAGAAGATCATACTCCTGATAATATCCGTATAACCTGGTGACGGCAAATGCAAAAAGACCTATCAGTGGGATTACGCATATCCATATATAGGTTATGAGTTTAGACTGGATTTTACTGTTTTTCTTCTTGTTCACCTAAGTTCTAAGACTCCTTTTTGGCCCTTCTGTATTCCTTCGGCGTCATGCCCTGTGTTTTCTTAAATATATAACTGAAATAATGCGGATCTCTGTAGCCAACCTCGAATCCAACCTCTGAAGTTTTCATTGAAGTACACACAAGAAGATCCTTTGCTTTCTCCATACGTACTGTTGTAAGGTAATCGATAAATGTCTCTCCCGTTTCTTTTCTGAAAACAGCACTGAAATGATTTGAACTGACATTTACATTTGATGCTACCGAAAGAAGTGACATATCTTCATTCTGATAATTCTCCTGAATGTACTTCTTAGCTTTTTCTATTATCTCGGTATACTTCTTATCAGACATCTGATTTCTGTAATCTATCGCCAGTCTCAAAAGTCCGTTGATATACTGACTCGCCTTATCAGTAGATCCGCTGAAGCTCACCGGATCACTGTATTCACCCAGAATATCAGATATATTATCTTTACTTATTCTCAGATTCTCCAGAAATGCAACCGTACTGAGCATTGATTCAACAAGTACATACTGACGAAGAAGTATAGATTCAACTGCTTCCTTACCCATGCTGGCAAAGTATTCTTCTACAAGGTCATCAACTTCAGAGATGGTTCCACTCTTAAGAAAGTGGTAAATGGTTTTCTGGGATATCATTTTTATATCCACATTATTTATATCGAATTTACTGATATCAGGATTTTTGATACCTGTTTCTTTCACCTCAGCATTCTTCTCTGCTCGTATCGTTTCTCCTATTCGATCTCTCTGCAGTGTATTCTCACCATAGAATACATAACTGTCATCGCACATGTAACGCTCGGCAAACTTTCTGCTGGCATCGGCATAAGAAGCATTTACATCCCTAAGTCTTTCAACAGGTTTTCCGACGGATATGTAGAATATCCTGTCAGGATAATTCTTCATAAGAGCTTTTATATCATCTATTCCCTTATGGATATTTTTTTCTATATCTTCCATAGAATCAGCTCTCTCCAGGAAGCAGAGAACGTCACCGACCTGTTCATAGAGATAAACATGATCAACATCCGCATAGATCTCACGTATCCTGCTGTATATCTCTTCACTTACACCTGAATATTCATCTACTTCAGCAGACTTCTCGTTTTTTGGAAATACCTGCATAAGAAGAACTGTATAGTATGCAGCCGTAATGTCTATTCCCAGATTCTTACTCTGAGACAGAGCATCTCCTATAGACAGCTTTCCATCAATCATGTCATGAATAAACTTTTGCTGTTCAAGAATTCTGATTTCTTCCATATCTCTCAGATATTTAGACCTGAGCTCTTCTTCACGTCGGTCATTTCTTATCGAATCAGCGATGGTATTCAGCTGACTCATCAGATTTTCACCTGAAACGGGTTTTAATATATATTCCTCAACGCCTATACTTATAGCCTGTTTTGCATAATTAAAATCGTCATATCCACTCAGAACTACGATTTTAGTCTTGGGAAGCTCATTTTTAACAAGCTTAGCAAGCTCCAGTCCATCCATAAAAGGCATACGAATATCCGTGATAAGTATATCAGGCTTCGTCTTGACTATCTTGGGATAAGCCATCTCACCATCGCCTGCTTCGCCGACCAGCTCAAATCCATTTGCTTCCCAGTTGACCGACTTCTTTATACCCTCACGGATTGCATACTCATCTTCTACCAAAAAAACTTTAATCATAATAACACCCAATAACTTCAATACGTTGCAATAAGAAACTCACTCTTGTCATTATAATCGTATCGAAGAAATTGTGTCAAATCATATATGTTGTTTTCTATCTACAGAAGTCTCTCACGCCTCAATGTTACATCTTTGTTACAACTTTGATGTTTATAAGATGAATGTTATATGTTTCGTTACATTATAGTTACAACTCGGAAGCCAAAGTTAAAGAGATAAAATCAACAGGAGGTATTTTATATGAGAAAATCAAAGAAAATGGCTTACTGCATCGGTATTGTTGCTGCGCTATCCATCGCTTCACTTTCAACGTTTGGTAATAACAGCGGAAGTAACATTAATACCATTATTACAGACAGCGTTTCTGCTGCTTCAAGCAGGGATCCTGAGGGGTTAAAGTATGCAAAAAGACAGGAGAATGTTTATAACCCCAACGCTCCACAATCATACCGCAATAAGCATTATAATGTTTCTGCATCTGATTTTGATTCTACTTTAAGGAAATATTATAATGAATTCCGTGGAATGAAAGAATTTAAAAATGCCGATTTCAGAA
>JAFZXD010000109.1 GCA_017616955.1 Eubacterium sp.
AGTAGAGTATCAGCGATCCATTCTTGTAAAAAGGGTTCAGGCTCAAGGACTTGATCCGGATAAACTTGATGATCCTGAATACTGCAGAACTCATAATGTCGATATCAATTCTCTGTACCATGATCCGCAGAGAATTAAAAACATCGCACAGCATATCTTCGATAACTACAGCAAACATACACACCCTCAAGGTGAAGGTGTATATACAGCTATGTTTGCCGTTGATGAGATAAAAACTCTCGGGCAATACTATAAAGAGTTCAAAAGAATCAATGATGAAGCGCCTGTGGATAAAAAACTAAAGATAGCAGCAATATTCACATACCAGGCTAATGAGGATATGGACGAAGGTGCTGATGAACATTCTCAGGAGTTGCTTGATGCATGTATCAAAGACTATAACGAGATGTACGGTACTTCATTTGCTCTTGATACCTTTGATGCATACCGTAAAGATATACAAAAGCGTCTGAAACAAAAAGAAGAACCGCAAGTTGATCTTCTTATCGTCGTTAATATGTTCCTTACCGGCTTTGATGCCAAGCCGCTAAATACTCTGTATTTGGATAAGAATCTGATTTGGCATTCACTGCTTCAGGCATATAGTCGTACGAATCGTGTTGATAGGGCATCCAAGCAATTCGGTCAGATTATTACCTATCGTAATATCAAGAAAGCACAGGATGATGCGTTGAGACTCTTCTCTGAAGGTCGTCCGGATGATTACATTATCAAACCCTATGAATACTATACCGAAGAGTGGCGCATTAAAACAGGTGAGCTGATGAGGATAGTTCCTACAGCGGCAGATGCTGGTCACTTGCAGTCAGAAGATGATATAAGAGCTTTTATTATTGCCTTCCGAGCTGTATCAAAGACTTTGGCTGTGCTTAAGACATTCTCCAAGTTTGACTGGAAGGATCTGTCGACAGAGTTAGATGAGAATGAATATGAAGCTTACAAGAGTTGGTACATGGATTATTATGATCAACTCAAAAAGGAGAAGGATGCTGAAAAGCAGCATATACCGGTCGATGTCGATTTTGATATCGAACTCATAAGAACCGACAAGATTAATGTTGTATATATCCTTAATCTTCTTAAGGATGTAAATCGTGATAATCCTGATGAATTAAAACGTTCCGTTGACCTGATTCTCAGGGAGATTGAGAGATCCGATAATGAGACACTTCGTTATAAGAGAGATATCATGCGAGAATTCGTAAATACGCGTTTCTTCCAACTCGATCCGGATGCAGATATTATTCAGGAGTATAACCAGTTTGAAAAAGAATCATTGGAACGTGATCTTATAACTGTTTCGGATGAACTAGAGGTTGATGCACCTCGCATAGCCAAGCTTTACTACAGTTATACCTTTGCTTGTCAGCTTACAGACGAAGAGATTAGAGTAGAGATCGAGTATCTAAATCACGGTCTTCTCCGTACTACAAGCATGATTAAGCGCATTAAGACTGCAATCGACGATCTTTATCATAAATATTCACCGGAGGGTAAATAATGGATAACAATACATATCAACAGCAGGCAAACGAGCTGTCAAAACAGCTCTGGGCAATCGCCAACGATCTTAGAGGCAACATGGATGCCTCCAAGTTCAAGAATTATATTCTGGGTACCATCTTCTATAGATATCTGTCCGAGAGAACAGAATCTTATATGAAGGAAATTCTTAAAAATGATGGACTTACATATGAGGAAGCATTTACTAATGGTGATTTCAGACCAGTTGTTGAGCAATGGTCTTTAAGTAAGCTAGGCTATATCATCAAGCCTGAATTTCTCTATAAGAACCTGCAGAAGAGTATTGTCGAGAGAACATTCTCAATTGAGGATTATGAAAAAGCTATCAGCGAGTTAACTGCTACCACTATGGGTCAGGAGTCTGAATCTGATTTTACAGGTTTGTTTAATGATATGAAGCTTCAAGATCCTGATCTTGGAGATAGTGTATCTGAAAGAACGACCCTTATTGGCCAGGTCATAACAAAGGTCGGCATGATTGATTTCAAGCTCGACGATGCCAAATTTGATGTTCTTGGAACGGCTTATATGATTCTTATCGGCCTCTTCGCTTCCGATGCCGGCAAGAAAGGTGGAGAGTTCTTCACTCCTACGGGACCTTCCAAGCTTTGTGCGACTCTTGCAACAATCGGTCTAGAAGAAGCTCGTACAGTCGGAGATTGTACATGCGGCTCCGCATCTATGCTCTTGGAAGTACAGAAGCATCTTACCAGTGGTAGAGTCGGCCACTTCTACGGACAAGAAAAGAACGCATCTACATACAACCTTGCAAGAATGAATATGCTCATGCATGGTGTTGACTATCATAATTTCGATATCTACAAGGGAGATACGCTCACGAATGACTATTATGGGGACGAGAAGATGACAGTTCAGGTATGTAATCCTCCGTACTCACTTAAATGGACTGCGGATCCTTCTTTTGAAGACGATCCGAGATATTCTGGTGCAGGAAAACTTGCTCCAAAGTCTCATGCCGACTATGCATTTCTTGAGCATATGATCTATCATATGGATCCTGATGACGGCAGAATTGCTGTTTTGTTGCCTCATGGTGTATTGTTCCGTGGCGCTGCTGAAGAACAGATTCGTAAGTATATCGTTCGAGACCTTAACAAACTTGATGCGGTTATTGGTCTTCCTGCGAACTTGTTCCATGGTACCGGCATTCCTGTCTGTCTCCTTGTGCTTAAGAGTAAACGTAATGGCAACTCAAATAACATCCTTTTTATTGATGCTTCCAAGGAGTTTAAGCCTGGTAAGAACATGAATACTCTTGAGGAAGAGCATCTTACTAAGATCATTGAGGCATATAAGGAACGTAAGGATATTGAGAAGTTCTGCCATGTAGCAACCATGGAAGAGATAGAGGCAAACGATTATAACCTTAACATTCCTCGTTATGTTGATACATCCGAGAAGGAAGAGGAAATCGACCTTGTAGCTAAGGCTGCAGATATCGAGAATCTTAATGCTGAGATCAAATCTGCTGAGGGTGAACTTAAGAAGTATTTTGATGAACTTGGGCTCAAGTTCCCGTTCTGAGGAGGTACATGATGGAAAATGCAAAAAAGAATGTGCCAGATATCAGATTCCCGGGATTTACTGACCCTTGGGAACAGCGTAAGCTTGGGGATGTAGCAGATGTAACTAAACTTGCCGGCTTCGAATTTACCGAGCATGTAGTATATTCTGACACAGGAAACATCATTGCCTTAAGAGGTCTTAATGTAAAAAATGGCCAACTGGTACTTGATGATGTTAAATATATAGACGGTAGCAATCTTTCCAAATTATCTCGAAGCAAATTGTATGCTAACGACATAATGTTTACATACGTTGGAACAGTCGGAGAAGTCGCTATTATCAATGATAATGACCGTTTTTACCTTGCTCCAAATGTTTCAAGAATCAGGGTTCAAAGTAATGATTCTCCGCGCTTTGTCAGCCATTACATGAGAAGCGAAATGTTCTATAGAACAATAATCCTTCCATTAATTGCCACATCATCACAGCCTGCTCTTAGTATGGAAAACATAAGAAAATTCGTCATTGACTTTCCTGAAAAAATAGATGAGCAGATTAAGATTGCCGCCTTCTTTGATCAGATAGATAACCTTATCACTCTTCATCAGTGTAAGTATTATTGGGATCATACCGGCATTTTTACGTACATAATTACATTGGGTCCGGCATATTTTACGGCTACTTGGGAACAGCGTAAGCTTGGTGAATTGTATTCAGAGAGGAATGAAAAAGGGAACGATACTCTTCAGATTCTGTCTGTCTCTATACACTCTGGTGTATCAGATGGCGAGCTTGATTCTGAAAGCTTAGGTAAAAATGTACGTCGAAGTGAAGACAAAACAAAGTATAAACATGTTTATCCCGGCGATCTTATCTTCAATATGATGAGAGCTTGGCAAGGAGCTATAGGTGTTGCCAAAAACGAAGGAATGATAAGCCCTGCCTATATTTCGGCTATTCCCAATAATGAAGTTTTCCCACTATTTATGGATTACTC
>JAFZXD010000110.1 GCA_017616955.1 Eubacterium sp.
AATGCCTTTTCAATGCATTCTCTTGCTTTTGCTTTCTCTCCGCACTTATTGTAATAAGCTATAGACAGATTCCTCAAAAGTGTTGGGAATCTGTCATCGATTTCCTTGGATTCCTCCCAAAGCTGTATCGCTATACCAAACTGAAGCTTATCATAATATAAACATCCCAGATAGTATCTTGCCTTAGAATCACTCTTGTCATTCTCGATAGCATTTTCCAAAACCACTATGTCCTCAAGCTTATTCGGGAAGCAGTATGCCGAATCTGACATCTTGGCTTTTTCCTGCTCCTTTTCAGCCTGCTCATTCTTCTTGAGTCTCCTCAGATATGCCGCCTTATAATAGTGAATCATCGGCTTATCTCCCGGGAATTCATCAAGAACAGCTATCGCTTCTTCATATAAACCGGTTTCCGCCAGATCTCTTGCAGCCATAAGAAATGTCTCATGGAAATCTCTCGTTATCTCATGAAATCCTCTTATGAGTTCAGATGAACGACCGGACATACATATACGTATAAACATTGAGACAAAGTCAAATGCATCAAGTTTCAGATTTTCTTCTATCCAGCTTTCAGCCTCTTCATTTCTTCCCAGCTTCCAAAGAATAGCCGCCTTAAGACCTCTTGCTTTTACACTATGTACATTCTTGACCAATGCTTTATCTATAAGCTCCAGCGCCTCTTCGTACTCTCCTCTTCTAACGGAGATAGCAGCCAGATAGTAGAATGACATCTCCTGAAGTTCATTTACCCATGTAGCCTTATAGAATGAATCAAATGCTTCATCATATTTTTCCTGATAGAAAAGTGCAAGTCCCAGATTATAATAAGGCTCCGAATCGTATGGATTTGGATGCATGGAAGTAAGTCTCTTAAGAGCCGCTCTGAAGTACCTCTCGGCATATTCGAATCTTCCTCTTCTCAGCAACAGAAGTCCGTATGCATTGTTTATTCTTGTATCATCAGGATCTCTCTTTAATCCTTCTATATAATAAGGATCGGGAAGCCAGGTAGCATGTCGATACTGCTCGATATGCTGTCCTGTAAGATACAGCTCTTCGGTTGTTAAAATGTCCTTCGGTTCTTTTGCAGCTACAGCAGGTTCTGCAAGCTTCGGTATTCCCTGATCCTTAGCCTGATAAGAAACCAGTTCTTTTGTACCTGAATAAACAGCCACTTTTACCTTATATATATCCGGTACATCTATATCAATTTCTTTTTCATAGATATCAACCGGTGAGATAACAGCCGCTTCGTCATATACTTCTTTTCCATCATAAGTTACAACTACTTTGGCATCATATTTGCAGGTTGCATATACACAGATATAGAGCTTTCCGTCTTCTTTCTTTTCAACATTAAGTGCTGCATTTATCGTCGCATTCTTTACCTGCCCTACAGCTTTGTATGGCATGAAATACTGCTTAAAAACCTTTTCCTCATAAGGCTTAAGCCATGAGAAATCCGGCTGATTGTCACAGTACATTCCTGTCATCAGTTCTATATACGGTCCATCTTCATCCGTCAGATTTCTGTCCCAAGCTTTACCAAAATCACCGCATCCCCATGTCCACTGCTTTTTACCCGGAGATACATGATGATCTGCAACATGAAGAAGCCCGGCCTTTTTTTTATAATCATATCCACCGACAAAATTATAATCAGACTTTTCAGCCATATAAGATGTCGGAACAGGAATATTCTTATATCTTGATATATCTACACCTTCACTGTAATCGTGCTTATAGTACTCTCCTGTAGCAATAGGAAATCTTGAAACAGCTCTCTTTCCATGATCGTATACACTATGTACATCCGGCGGGAATATAGACTGAGTATGATCATTTACAGATACAGCAGGATTTGCCCACCACAGAAATGTCTGAGGCAGCGGAGTCCTATTGTATAATTGTCCTGTGATCTCAATATATGCCTTATCCGGATAAAGAGTAAACTTAGTTATCTCCTTTGTTCCGTACATCTGGTCAACATCACCTGTCAGAAGTGTCTTACTTCCATCTTCATTTTCCACAATCTTGTGGTCAACCGTACTGTAGGTTTTTGGTCTGTGATGCTGCGGCCAGTTGAACTCTATTCCCCCTGATATCCACGGACCAGTAAGTCCTACAAGCGCAGGTTTTATCACCTGATTGTAATAAACAAAATCATAATCATTTGTCTTATCATAAGCTCGCTGAATACGTCCGCCCAATTCAGGTAATATCATCACTTTAATATAGTCATTTTCAAGCCAGACTGCATTCCATTTCTTATCTGTTTTTTCCCTGCTTATCTCGTTTGTTGAAGGGTAAGGATATATCTTTCCCGTACTCCCCTGATATACTCTTTTTTCCAGAAACATCGGATTCTTGTCAGCAGGTCCTACTTCATATGTAGGAATAACCACTTGTTCTTCCCAAATCTTTACTGTACTCATTTTATTCTCCTTTGAAATCATCCTCAGACCACTCCTCTTAATGATCTGATAACCGATTATCAGCTTCCCTTAGGATTGAGTTTAACATAACAATATAATTTGGTCACCCCTCTAACTTGTCATAAAAATATCATTATCTTGCTGTGTCAAAAATGAGTTCTATATGGTATTATAAACATACACTGAATTATCCGGAATATGGAGGTGGAAAATGAAAACTGTAGCTCCGATAAACAACCTATATGAAGGCTCCTGGGCTGAAGATTACACACCTTCGGAGGAAACCAGAAGAAAATATCTATATGCTCAGTGCATGGGATACTACCGCACATCGCAGAACTATAACGTAATAAAAAGAAGTAATCTTAGTAGTTATCTTGTCATATACACAGTATCGGGTCAGGGATGCATTGAATATAAGGGACAGAAGACGTTTCTTTCACCAAATCAGACAGTAATAATCGACTGCACTCTGCCTCATTCATACTATAATGCTCCTGAGTGCAACTGGGACTTTCATTGGTTACATTTCTATGGTTCCGGCATAGAAGGATATCTTGCTGATATTATAGATAATTGGGCTCCTGTCGAAATACCGGATATGGACGAATTCTTCAATAACTTATATAAAAATGAGCATGACTCGAATCCTTTAGGTGCCGTGCAATCCTCAACAAGAATTATCAATCTATGCTCATCTTATCTCATGACATTAAAAACCGAACAGACATCCGAATCCGGAAAAATATCCCCTGTAGTCCGCAATGCCGCAAGCTACCTTGAAGAGCATCTTTCCGAGGACATTTCTTTGGATACAATGTGTGAGAATATGAAAGTCAGCAAATACTATCTGTCACATATTTTCAAGGAACAAATCGGCTGTAGTCCCTATGAATATCTGATAACAATAAGGCTTTCAACAGCAAAAGCCCTGCTACGAAGCACGGATAAGTCCGTATCCGAGATAGCAGAGCTTTGTGGTTTTAATAAATGCAGTTATTTTATTCAATTGTTCA
>JAFZXD010000111.1 GCA_017616955.1 Eubacterium sp.
CCTTAAGAGTCTGATCATCCACATAGATATAATCAATCTGCTTTGCTATGTAGTTTACCGGAATTCCCAGTTTGCCTATATCCATACAGGCTATAAGATTTTTTAGAAGTCCCAGTACCTTACTCTTATCCAGTACATTCTTCAGATAATTCCTCAGAGTTGTTCCTCCAGCAAACTGCGCACACAGAGTTCTGACTCCTGATATATCCATAACCTGGATAGGGACTATTCCTTCCGGAGAATTCGTTTTTAATCTCTCCAACACGGTATCATCTATTTCATCTGACGGAAGAAGCGAGTACTTCATCGTCATCATGTTACCGGTTCCTTCAATCATGATATTATTTAATTGCATCCTTAACTTCAAACCCCCTACAAACTTTAACACGGCTCACAAACCGTAAATTCACATATCTCTTAACTGTTCAACAGGTGCTTCATATTCTGTATATATTCTACCTGTTGAACAGTTACCATGTCTCAATAAAACACGAAAAGTCCAGCCGCATTTCTGCTTCTGAACTAATCGTCTTCTGTATATTTAGCCCATCTTAAATGTAAAGTCTTCATCTCCAAGACGGATTATGCTGTTATCTTTAAGAGGTGCTTCCTCATCAGGCTCAAGCTGCTTACCATCAAGGTATGTATGATTGGTTGACTTGTTGTCTTTCAGGAAATATTCATCACCCTTGTGAAGTATCATAGCATGCTGACGGCTGATCGCTCCATTTCCTCCAACGTGGAAATCAACACCTCTGCTCGCTTTACCGATTTTGAATACCTGCTTAGAAATGATAACTTTCTCTTCAGTTTCATTTCTTATAAGGTAAGGATTTATCTTAATTGTGGTTGTTGTGATCTTGTCAGCCACGTTAGATACAGCACCTGTAACCGCTCCGAGAAGTCCGCCGCCTTCGCTCTTATCATCGTCGCCGTTATCATCTTTCTTCTCATCGTGGTTCTTAGCAGCTTCTTTTGCTGCCTCTTCAGCTTCTTCCTCTTCTATGCTCTCAGCTGCAGCCTTAAGCATAGCAGCCTTGCTTACCTTAACAGGCTTTGGTTTGGTATCTCCCTGAGCAGCCTTTCCATCTTCTGCTCCGACGATTTCTTCGATCTTAGCTTTGATATCATCAAGAGATTCAGCAACTTTCTCTGCTGTTTCAGCCTCTTTCTTAACTTTATCGGTTGTTCCTGAAGACTTCTTCTTTGGCGCAGCCGGTGCTTCTTCCTTTACAGTAGCTTTCTTAACCGGTGCATCCTGTACCTCAATATCGTCATCGTCTTCATCATCGCCTATCTCCGGAAGATCCTTTGCATCCTGAAGATCCTTTATGAAGTCTGTTGCACCTTCCGGTTTCTCTCCGGCAAGTTCAACATTGCTTACAACCTCTGCTCCATCATCCGTAGAAATCTGACCCTCTGTTAAGTAGTCGATTCCGGCATCCTTCATAAGGGCTTCTGTCAGATTTATAAGTCCTCTCAGGTTGAAGTTGTCTCCATTAACATATGTGAGCAGCTGTCCAACATAAGACAGGTCTTCGTCAACGTTATATTTCATAGTAGCCAGAAGCTGTCTTGTAAAGCTCTTAAATTCCATAGATACGGATCCTTCGCTTTCAACCGGAAGGTATAAGAATTTAAGTGCAAGACTGTCCGGATCTATATACATAAAATTCTTGTTAAGCAGAATGTATGATAAAGGAATCGCATGCTCCTTTATGTTTATCATATTGATCGCGACGTTTCTCAAAAGTTTGAAAACTTTTTCCTTGTTAACAACACTCTCGGTGAATTTCTCAAGAGTCATCTTGCCGGATACATCAAAGGTGAAATAATCAAAGTTATCATCTTCCTGATAAATGATATTAATGATCTCGTCTATTGTATTCTCTTCACAATAGTCAAGAACGTCTTCATCCAGCTCCATGCCTTCGCCCATTGTGTATGTGAGATAACGCTCAGCTCCAATGTTTTTAGCTATAAAACTAAAAGTTCTCATGTTATGTTTGCCCCTCCTATATGTAAATGTGATAACGAGTTCTCGTATTCAACATTATTCTTCTTCGTCTTCCTCCTCTTCAGGAGTTTCTCCGGGTTCGATATCAGGGATACCGTCTCCGTCAGTATCGGTTCCACCTATCTTTTCATCTTTGCCTTTCATGGTTTCAAGATGTTCTTCATAAGTTTCGGTGAATATATGTTTACCCGCTTTCTCATCAACTACATGATAATACAGGTAATCAGTTTCTTCAGGATACAGAACTGCATTTATACACGATAGTCCCGGATTACATATCGGTCCGACCGGTAATCCTCTGTAAACGTAAGTATTGTATGGTGACTGAAGCGATAGATCTTCAATCGAAGGATCTCCGGTATCATACATTCCGTCACTTATAGGATAAAGTACCGTCGAATCGATCTGCAGAAGCATATCTGCATTGATTCGATTATTAAGAACCGAAGCTATGATAGGTCTTTCCGAATCTAACTTAGCCTCTCTCTCTATCATGGATGCACGCGTAAGTACTTCGAAGGAATTCATTCCCTTCTCGGCAGCAACCGAATTCATCTCTTCTGTATAGTAATTCTGAAATGCATTCAACATCATGCTGACCACATCCTCAGCTGTTGTACTCTTAGATATGTCGTAAGTTGCCGGGAAAAGATATCCTTCAAGAGTATATCTGACATCGGCTCCTGACGGAACATCAGCAAGATACTCAAAGTCATTGGATGTGACCGATTTGAGTGCATTTATAAAATCTCTCTTATCGCAGATATCCGCTTCTTCACAAGCCTCGGCGATCAGATCAACAGTGTATCCTTCCGGAATAACAAGCTGTTTTACAATCTTGGAATCTTCATCCTCTTTACATATGATCTCCATCATCTCAAGAGTGTTCATACCTTTTCTCAGTTTGAACTTTCCTGCCTGAAGTCTTCCTCTATATTCAGATTCCTGAAGTCTGGTAACAAATGCCTTCTCAAACTTGATAAGGCCGTTCTTCTTAAGAATTGCCGCGACCTCTTTGGCCGAAGAATTCTTTGGAATCGTTATTGTTACCTCTTCCCCCGGATTGGATTCCATACTTGTCAGCTCATTTTCATATTGTTTCTTGTAGTCTGAAATATAATCGCTTACAACCACAAAAAGCAGAAAAGCAGCTGCAAGGATAATCATAAGCTTTACTGCTTTAATCATTATACTTTTGTCCTTTAAAATGCTCTTCTTGATACTATGTTTTTTGTAATTATTTTGGGATACAAATCAGCCTCTGCCGACACTTATCCACTATCCCTTATATACTACCATCTTTCAGCTGAATCCGCAACTGTTATCAGTCTATCTGTCTATAGTCTGCAAGGAATTCTCCGAGTGCTGTTGCAGCCTCTGTCAGAACCTCTATATCAGGCAGATATACTATCCTGAAATGATCCGGAACTTCCCAGTGGAATCCACCACCGTGAGTGAATAAGATCTTCTTATTTCTGAGAACATCCAGTGCAAATCTCTCATCGTCATGTATGTTAAATCTCTTTGTATCCAGCTTAGGGAAGCAGTAGAAAGCTGCCTCCGGTTTTACAACCGATACACCCGGTATATCATTAAGAAGATTCACTATGCATTCTCTCTGCTGATATACTCTTCCGCCCGGAGCCACGAGCTTCTTTGTCTCATCCAGATGCTTAAGAGCAGGTGCGATCAAAGACTGTGCAGGTACGTTCGAACAGAGACGCATTGATGAAAGAAGTTTGATTCCCTCGATATATCCCGTAGCGTTGCTCTTATTACCCGAGATAGACATCCATCCGACTCTGTATCCGGCGATCAAATGTGACTTTGAAAGACCATTAAATGTAAGACACAGACAATCCGGCGCAAGACTAGCAATCGAAGTATGAGTCTTGCCATCCATGATAAGTCTGTCATATATCTCATCTGCAAATATGATCAGATCATTTTTCTCCGCAAGCTTAACGATCTCCTTAAGAATGCTTTCAGGATAAAGCGCTCCTGTTGGGTTGTTCGGATTTATGATAACGATCCCCTTCGTTCTCGGGGTAATCTTCTTCTCAATATCTTTTATGTCAGGATACCAATTGGCACTCTCATCACATAAATAATGAACAGCAGTTCCTCCTGCAAGTGTAACCGAAGCTGTCCACAGCGGATAGTCAGGTGCCGGAACAAGGATTTCATCACCATAATCAAGAAGTCCCTGCATGGAAAGAGTTATAAGCTCACTTACTCCATTTCCCGTATAGACATCGTCTACATCAACATTAGGGATATTCTTTGTTTTATCATATTCAACTATGGCTTCTCTCGCAGAGATAAGACCCTTTGAATCCGAATAACCTTCTGTATTTACCAGGTTTTCCGCCATTGCTTTTATTATCTCATCAGGTGCACGGAACCCAAATGGTGCCGGATTACCGATATTCAGTTTCAGTATCTTCTCTCCTGCAGCTATCATCCTGTTTGCTTCATCCATAACAGGACCTCTGATATCATAACAAACATTATTCAGCTTTACTGATTTCTCAAATTTTCTCATTTTTCCTCACTCCTCATTCGAGAATAATACAACTTGAATATTATATCACCGCTTAAGTAAACCCTTCAAGAGCTTTTTATATTGCCATGGAAAAAAGGCTGCCGAAATATCGACAGCCTCGTATCAAAGGAGTTTATCATATTAGTTAGTTGTATCTAACTATAGAGATAATAATCTAATTTTAATATAATGTCAAGCAAATACTTGCATTTTTAGTTAAATTATGCTAACATTTGTTAATAATTTGAATGATATTTAAAGGAGGCTACTGCTTTGGCAATGGAGATTCATCAGTCTGCAGAAGATTATCTGGAGGCTATACTCATGATAAAAGAAAGAAAAGGATACGTTCGTTCTATAGACGTCGCAAACCAGCTTAAGGTCTCCAAACCAAGTGTAAGTTATGCTACCAAGAGACTTCGTGAGAACGGATACATCTCTTTTAACGAAGACGGTATGATTTCTCTTACTGATGAGGGAATGTCCATAGCTTCCAAAATATATACAAGACACAAAGTTCTGACAGACTTCTTCATTCATCTCGGAATCGATGAAGAAACCGCAGCCGAAGATGCTTGCAAGATAGAGCATGACCTCACAGAGAAAACATTCGATGCACTGTGGAAACATGCATACCAGCAGAACCTTACTTCAATAAAGAATGATTAAAAGCTTAAAAGCTCTTACCATCAAAACTGACGGTAAGAGCTTTTCTTTTTATTAACTCGCGCTGAGACCCGTATAGAGCTGATAATACTTACCCTTCTCGGCAAGAAGTTCATCATGGGTTCCTCTCTCGATTATACGTCCGTGTTCGAGTACCATGATACAATCACTGTTCTTAACCGTAGAAAGTCTGTGGGCTATAACAAATGTAGTTCTGCCCGCCATCAGCTTATCCATTCCTTCCTGAACCTCTCGCTCAGTTCTGGTATCAATAGACGATGTAGCTTCATCAAGAATAAGTGCCGGCGGATCCGCAACCGCGGCTCTTGCTATGGCAAGCAGCTGGCGCTGTCCCTGACTCAGGTTGCCTCCATCTCCGGTAAGCATCGTATTATAACCATCCGGAAGCTGTCTGATAAATGTATCCGCATTTGCAAGTTTTGCAGCTGCAATGCATTCCTCATCAGTTGCATCAAGTCTTCCGTAACGTATATTCTCCATTACAGTAGCTGTAAAGAGATGCGTATCCTGAAGAACCAGACCAAGAGAACGTCTCAGATCGCCTTTCTTTATCTTGTTGATATTGATGTTATCAAATCTGATCTTTCCATCCTGTATATCATAGAATCTGTTGATCAGGTTCGTAATAGTTGTTTTTCCCGCACCGGTTGAACCAACAAACGCAATCTTCTGTCCCGGTTTGGCAAATACGGAAACATTGTGAAGTACCATCTTATCCGGATCGTAGCCGAAGTCAACATCATTCATGAATATGTCACCTTCGAGCTTTACATAGTCGATACTTCCGTCAGCCTGATGCTGATGTTTCCAAGCCCAAAGTCCTGTTCTCTCATTTGTCTCTGTAAGCTTTCCGTCAGGACCTTCTTTGGCATTTACAAGTGTAACATATCCCTCATCCGACTCTGATTCCTCGTCCATAAGCTTGAATACTCTGTCAGCTCCGGCAAGCGCCATGATGATAGAGTTAAACTGCATAGACACCTGGTTGATAGGCATATTGAAACTCTTGTTAAATGTCAGGAACGACACAAGTCCTCCGACAGTAAGCGGTGCTATACCGGAGAAGGATGCCCCCTTCACTCCGAACTGTGAAAGAACCAGAAGTGCTCCTATAACCGTACATACCACATAGCTGAGATTACCCAGCTGAGCCATGGAAGGCATCAGGATATTTGCATACTTATTCGCATTATAGGCACTGTCAAACAGCTGATCGTTCAATTTGTTAAACTCTTCGATACTTTCTTCCTCATGACAGAATACCTTGATAACCTTCTGTCCGGTTATCATCTCCTCTATATATCCATTTTCCTTACCAAGATCCTTCTGCTGAGCCATAAAGTAACTTCCACTTTTCTTTGAGATGGACATAGTTACACTCAGCATCAGTCCAACCATGATAAAGGAAACTAATGTAAGAGGCACGTTTCTTACAAACATACAGAAGACAACACCCAGGAGTGTCAGTACACTCGAATACAGCTGTGGGATACTCATACTTATCATCTGTCTCAGAGTATCAAC
>JAFZXD010000009.1 GCA_017616955.1 Eubacterium sp.
GCATCATTTTCTATTCCGCCTATCTTTATGCATGCTATGCTCTCAAATAAGATAGAGCAGAAAGATCTGCCGTCAGGATCACTTATCTTGGCATTACGTCCGTCAAGAGTAACTGTAGAAGCTTCCGAAGTGATAGAATCACCATCTGCCACGCTAAGGCCGAACTTAAATGTCTTGTCTCCATATGTTCCGGTTATGGATGAAAGATTCTTTGCATAGCAGTAACAGACATATGGATCGATAAGAACGGTTTCCTGCAGTTCAATGCCTTCAACCTGTCTCTCATAAACTTTAAAGTATTTATCGAATCCGGTCATGTAACCATAATAGAATCCTTCAGTCTTATTACTGAAGAAGAACTCGGTGGAATCACCGTTCTTCATATTAAATACAATATGGAAAGCAGGATCTTTCAGTCCGTATTTGGCAAGTTCGGACTCCTTGATATCAACATATTCAGATATCTCAAGCTCGACTAACTTATCCATCAGAGTACCGAAATACGGGCTTGCCGCATGAGAATACGGTTTGTAAAAATCAAAATCAGCTATGCCGGAATCAGTTAAGCGGACATTAGCATCAAGAGAAAGATTGTCAGAAGTCCTGTCAAAATGAACTGTGGAAAGATCGGAATATTGTATGCTCAGAACTGTAGAATCAAGGAAATCCAAAGCATTCTTTTCAGCCTGGATAATCTTGGTTACGGTTACGGTATATATATCACCGGAACCTGCAACATAAATATAGCAATATGCTCCGTCAGGAGTGTTGTTTCCGATATAAACAGTTGTGACAGTACCGCTGACGGAATTGATATTTATGGTAAATCTCGGATTATCAAGTCCATATTCGGAAAGAGCTCCCGGAGATTTGATCATTGTATTGCATGAAAAAGAAGACAAAGCTTCAACATATGAATAAAGCCCTGACTGCGAATACTTCTCCCCGTCTTCAGCATCATCGCCTTTGTAATCGTAGCTCTGGCTGCCGTTGGACATCATTGAACAGTTAACGACTGAATTTATGCCTGTGTCTCTGTTATAAACTGATATAGATGAAATATCACCGGGATTAATGTAAACCACATTAATTAGACCGGCTGAAGTCTGTTCAGATTCATTCTTTTTCACCAGTTCAACGGCAAAATAAACTATCACGCATAAAACAAGCGCGATAAATATGATGAATGGAACAAGAAGATTCTTCGCTGACTTCATATTAGAGATTCTTCCTCTTCGAATAAACAATAACAGCCGCAGCTACAAGGATTACAGGAATAATTACCATAAAGACTGTCAGCACAACTGTTGAAGTCGAAGTTGTAGCCTTGCTTGCATCGATCGAATAGCTTTCAATGTCCTTAGCGTAAATGTTAAGTGTATCAGTTATCTTGGAACTTAAGAGTTTTCTGACACAGGACTTGAAGAATTCGACATTAGGATCGCTCATCGAATATTGCTGGATGTAAGTATCGGAAGAGAAATTTGTCGTACCGAAGACAAATATCTCAGCCTCGGCAGGACCGCCGGAGACGGAATACATCGCAACATTATACTGACCAAGCGCGCTTGTACTGTTCTCAACAGCATTTCCTGTCTCGTCTATCTGAGTGGTTGCAGCACTTTCACTTGTAAGAAGAACACTTGATGTTCTAGCTGATGAATTGGGATTATCAAAAAACCTTACAGATCTTGCATAAGTGCTGTGGAGCAAAGCCATTGAAGCATAATCAGTATAGTCAGGTGCCGCAGAAACAACAGAATCGATCTGATAGCCGTTAAGCTGATATGAAGGATCATTCTCGAAAACAAGTACAGGATCAATGTTAATGCTCATCTGATTAACAAGCTTGTTGATTCTTTCATACTTCTCGGTAGTATTATGAGCCGAATAATTGACAGCTATGAACATCTTTCCTCCGCGGGTAAGATAATCTGTCATGGCAACATACATTTTCTCGGAAATATCTGAATTAGGTCCGTTAATGATAAGCAGATCACAATCTTCCGGAATAGTGAAAGTATCGGAATTCTGTAATTCTTCGACTTCCACAGACATTCCCTCTATTATCTTCTTGACATATACATTACCCTCTTCCTTAAGGCCGGTAACGATATAAGCCTTGCTGTAGATACCATTCGTAAGAGCATACATGGCATTTGATATGGTATATTCGGAATTATTGCCGATAATGTAATACTTACCTGTAGAAAGGTAAAGATTCTCATCGTATGAATAACAATCCAACGAAGATATGACCTTGAGTTTTCCGTTATATTCGATGACAAAAGAGTCCTCTTTAGAAGAAAGATCATAGGCATTTGCCGGATCGAGCGTTGAGATTATAGACGGATGCTCAGTAGGACTTATATATTCTACCGTGACCTTACCGTCAGACTTCTTAACATAATCATCAAGCAAAGGGATTATATACTGATACTGACCGCCTGAAACATTTTCGGGACGGTTAAAAAGTCCTACAACTCTGATATGTGTATCAGCAGGAAGAGAATTCAGATAGTCGACGGTCTCCTGTGAAATCGAATTCTGACCTGCATCAGAGAAGTCAAACGTAAGACCTTTTCCGAACAACTTATCGAAAAGGAAATTTACCAAAAGGATTATAGCTATCAGAAGAATTACTGAGCCGATCGAATAACGCTTGAGCTTATCGGCTCTGGAATCATTCTGGGTATTCTCGTTAGTTTTCTTATTACTCATAGTTTCCTACACCTCCATCACGCCTGGCTCCAGCGTTTCTTTTCGAGAACCCTGAATGTCAGATAAAGGAAAAGAATACCGACAGAAACAAGGAAAATAAGAGCGGACACCGAGAATATTCCAAGCTGGAAATCCTGAGTCTTGGCGAACGGATCAAACCATATGATCAGATTCTTTACTGCATTACCGGCTGATGAAGCATCCGCAGAATTGATACCGATCGTAGAAACTATAGAAGTAACGGCTGTGCCGACATATCCGCCGATAACTGAAAGGATCTGGGTTATAAGGATTATGATGAAAGATACGATAGCTGAAACTATCTGGTTATCAGTTATTGCAGAAGCAAAAAGTCCGATCGAGATAAACATGAATGCCATAAAGAAAAATACTATGATCGTTCCCAAAGAACCAACGCTGAATGTTCCTCCGCAGGCAATAGTCACGATAATATGTAGCACAACGTTTAAAAACATGATGGCATATAAAGCAAATGCAGCAAGGACTTTACCGGCAACAACACCGAAAAGGCTTACCGGAGTTGTGTAATAAAGTATATCTGTTCCACGCTTCTTATCGTCAGCCAAAAGTCCCATGGTGATAA
>JAFZXD010000112.1 GCA_017616955.1 Eubacterium sp.
ACCGGATGTAAAGTGGAGACTGGTAGAGGAGTTTGGTCCTAACTGTTATTCCGAAACAGAAGATGGAACGCTTCTAGTTACAGAGGATTATTCAGATATAGACAACCTTGTTACCTGGCTTTTTACTTTTGGAGATAAAGTGGTAGTGCTGGAACCTCAGGAGGTCCGTGACAGGATCAGAGAGATCGCAGAAGCAATATGTAGAAACTATAAATGATAGTTGTATAGTAGGGAATAAATAGGAGAAGCTGAAAACAGTAGTAAGACATCCGATAAAAAAAGGAGTTTAGGTTATGAAGTATGAATGGATAGACGAGTATTTACTTAAGAAAGCTGGTGTAACAAAGGACATCCAGGAGGAGTGGAACTGGATCAGATACCATATCGGAGGGAAGATGTTTGCTGCGATATGCAGGGACGATGATGATATACCAGTTTACATAACATTAAAACTCGAGCCGGTTGAGGGTGAGTTTTACAGGAAAGAATATGAGGACATCATTCCAGGCTACTATATGAATAAGGTTCACTGGAATTCGGTAAAGGCAGATGGAAATGTGCCTGATGATGTGATGGAAGATATTCTGGATAAGGCTTATCAGATTGTTTTTGATAGTCTCACCAAGAAGCTTCGCAGACAGATTATTGAGGATGTAAATCTGGAAAATCCTATAAGTGCTTGTGGTGCTGATTGAAGGGAAATAGATGAAGAGATTTGGGAGGATAGGATAGTGAGTAATGTATATGAAAAGTGCCCATCATTTGAGAATGAGAAGTGGCTTCTTAGATTAGTTATGAAAGAGGATTCTGATGATCTGATGGAGGTTTATGGAGATAAGGCGGCTCTGCCATTCTTCAACAGTGATAACTGTCATGGGGATAATTTCTACTATCCAACGAAGGAGAAAATGGACTCAGCAATTGATTTCTGGATTTACTCATATAACGAGAAATTTTTTGTAAGATGGGCTATAATAGATAAATCCACATCTAAGGCAGTTGGAACCATCGAAATGTTCCACCGTGATCCAAATGGAGATTTTGGCCATGTGGGACTCATCCGCATCGACCTTGGCAGCGCATATGAAAATGCGGATGATATAAATAGTGTTCTGGAGTTAATAATTCCACCGGCATTTGAGATGTTTGACTGCAGCGAAATCATTTCCAAGGTTCCTATTTATGCTGTGGAAAGAGTGCAGGCATTTTCAGATTATGGTTTTGAAAAGTCGGATATCTGCCTTATCGGTGGAAATGATAAATATGCATATAATGGTTATTGGTCATATAAGAAGTAGCCGATGTAATCAGAAGTAATCAGATGGAGATAGTGTATGCATTTTGTTGAAGCAAAAGGACTGCTCACAGGGAAGAATGGGCAGTATGGAATGAATATATATCGGGGCTGTTCTCATGGCTGTATTTACTGTGACAGTAGAAGTTTATGTTATCAGTTTACACATCCCTTTGAGGATATAGAGGTCAAACAGAACGCACCGGAACTCCTTGAGAAAACTCTTAAGTCGAAGAGAAAGAAATGCATGATCGGAACGGGTTCGATGTCGGATCCGTATATGCACTGCGAAGAAGAACTAAGGATGACTAGGAAATGTCTTGAGATTATTTCAAAGTATGAGTTTGGTGTTGCAATTCAGACAAAGTCTGATAGAATATTGCAGGACATAGATCTATTGGATGAAATCAATAGAAAAACAAAGTGTGTAGTGCAGATCACACTTACCACTTATGACGATGATCTATGCAAGATAATAGAGCCTAATGTCTGCAATACTATGAGACGTATTGAAGTTCTTGAGGAGATGCAGAAGAGGGGGATTCCGACCATTGTGTGGTTATGTCCTATCCTTCCATATATAAATGATACCGAAGAGAATATCACTTCTATTCTGAATGAATGCGCCAGGGTAGGTGTTAAGGGTGTGATGAATTTCGGTATGGGACTTACTCTTAGGAGTGGTGACAGAGAATACTACTATGCAGCACTCGATAAACATTTTCCGGGACTGAAGGAAAAATACAAAAAGAGATACGGATATGCATATGATGTACCAAGTCCACATGCGCAGAAACTTTGGTATCTGTTCAGGAGTATCTGTATTGAAAAAGGAATGTTATATAAACCAAGTGACTGCTTTGAATTTTTGCATGAATTTCCTGAAAAGAATAAGCAGATGAGTCTGTTTGACTTTTAGGATTTACTACGATTTTCGAATATGAGGAGACAACATGATACAGGATATATATCCAAGCAAGCTCAGCAATGAATTTATAAATGTAGAAATAAGAGATGAAGATCATACGCTCGTTTTTAATGAGGAAGGCAAGTTACTTTTAGGCAGGCATGCGGATCAGGTGGTATTTCCTGTTTCGTCAGAAATAAAGAGTAAGAAAAACATATATCTCTTTTCACTGGATGATAAGAGATTCTTTTTATCTTTAGAAGATGATGCAGATGTTCTGAATGGATTTGAATATTATACTGTCCGGGAAGTACGTGATCAGTTTAAGGGTAAAGAGGTCTTTGCGGTATTCACTGCCTATCATCTGTGGAAGTGGTACAGTGATAATAAATTCTGTGGGAAATGCGGAGAAAAACTAAATATCGATAACCGTGAGCGGGCTCTAAGATGTCCTAAGTGTGGAAATGTAATCTACCCGCGTATCAATCCTGCTGTTATCGTAGGCGTGATAAAAGGCGATTCAATCCTTATAACAAAATATAGAAGGGGATTTGCTCATAATGCTCTTGTAGCAGGTTTTACAGAGATCGGAGAAACTCTCGAGGAAACTGTTACCAGAGAGGTTATGGAAGAAACAGGAGTAAAGGTTAAGAATATAAGATATTATAAGTCACAACCGTGGGGGATGGCTCAGGATATCCTTATGGGATTCTACTGTGAGGCTGATGGTGACGGAGAGATACATATGGACGAGAATGAGCTGAAATATGCTGAATGGGTTAAGAGAGAAGATATCATACTTCAGCCAAACAATTTCAGTCTCACGAATGAAATGATGAAGGAGTTTAGAGATGGGAGACAGTAATAAATTAATTCTAGAAACAGACAGACTTTTTCTCAGAGAGATGAATATGGAAGATTTTGATGCATTATATGCCGTTCTTGCTGATCAGGAGATTATGCAGCACTATCCATATACATTTGACGAGAAGAGAGTAAGGGACTGGATCGAGCGTAATATGAACCGATATAAGAATGATGGATTTGGACTCTGGGCTGTATGCTTGAAAGAAACCGGTGAGATGATCGGAGACTGTGGGCTTACATTACAGAATATCGATGGCGAGATGCTTCCTGAGATTGGTTATCATATCCGTAGGGATTGTCAGCGTAAAGGTTATGCAAAAGAGGTAGCTTCGGCTGTTAGAGACTGGGCATTTCAGAATACAGATTATCCGGCACTGTACTCATATTGTAAGTATACGAATGAGCCTTCTTATAGGACAGCAGAGGCTATC
>JAFZXD010000113.1 GCA_017616955.1 Eubacterium sp.
CATAGAATCCTTTTCTGGGGAGAGAGTAGATAAATCCTTCTGATAGAAGCTGATTGTAGGAGTTCTCGACAGTCATAACACTGATAGATAACTGCTTTGCAAGATTTCTTTTGGAAGGCAGTTTTTCATTTGCAGAAATGTTTCCTGACAGTATATCTTGTTTTATATGGTTATATAATTGTTCGTATAGTGAAAGACCGGAGTCTTCAGAAAGATCATAGGTTAACATAATGTTCTAAGCCTCCTGTTAAAAGAAAAAACTGACATTATCAAATATGTCGAAACTGGTTCTTTTATAAATGTCAGTTTTAATTATAATAAACTGAATATTATGAGTCAACTGAGAATATTGACACAAAAAGTATATTGAGAATATTGACACATAAAAGCTTATCAAGAGAGGTTTACATAACTATGAAAAGAATACTTACAATTCAAGATATATCATGCCTTGGAAAATGTTCCATTACGATAGCACTCCCCATAATATCTGCAATGGGAGTTGAGACTGTTATACTTCCGACAGCTGTTTTATCTACACATACAATGTTTGAAAACTTTACGGTGAAGGATTTGACGGATCAGCTTATACCGATAACAGAGCATTGGAAAAGTCAGGGAGTAAAGTTCGATGCTATATATACAGGTTATCTTGGTTCGGAAGAAGAGATTGAGATAGCTAAAAAGATATTTGAAGAATTCGGTGGAGAAGATACATTCATATTTATTGATCCGGTAATGGCAGATAACGGAAAGCTTTATCCGGCATTTGATATGAACTATGCCAAGCTGAATGCTGGACTGTGTGGAAATGCAGACATCATCGTTCCGAATCTGACAGAAGCATGCTTTATGACAGATACCGAGTATAGAGAAGATTACGATGAGAGCTATGTAAATGAACTCATTGATAAACTATCGAAGCTTGGATCAAAGAAGGTAGTCCTGACAGGAATAAGTCTTTCAAAAGGAAAGACCGGTGTATACGGAATCGATACGGTTACGGGAGAGAAGATAGTATATCAGAATGATAAGATCGATGCTTCGTATCATGGTACCGGTGATATCTTTGCCAGCGTTGCAGTCGGTGCGATAGTTCAGGGTATATCACTGAATGATGCATTCAAGATAGCGGCAGACTATACTGCTGAGACTATAAGGGCAACTATCGCAAATCCGAAACAGCCTTGGTATGGAGTCGATTTTGAAACTACAATTCCGCACCTTGTTGAAACATTGAAATCATATAAGTAAATGTATTCTTGAAACCGTGTTGAAAAACAGATAGCATGAATTACATTTTAATGTTAAAATGAAATGCGGGATTATTCCCGCATTTATTTTTGGTTTGGGTTTAACTTAGTAGTTATTAATCATTTATAAAGGAAAGGACGAGAATGGGAAGACTAATATGTGATAACATATCTGAGATCATTTCCGATATCACAGCGGATTATGAAAAGGGTAGACCGATTGATAAACAGGATATGTTTCGTCTGCCTGACAGATATGAAGTCAGAGCAATCATTGATAAACTCAACAGAATAGTTTATGCAGGTTACTATGTAGACAGAACCTATAAAATATATAATCTGAATACAAGTGTTGCCTCACTTACAGAGGATGTTGCTTATACTCTTAATAAGCAGATAGCACTAGCACTTCATTTTGATTTAAAATTTTGTGATAAGTCCGAAGAGGAAATACGAATCATAGCTGAGGATTATACAGTACAGTTTATGAAGAAAATTCCTGAGATAAGGGAATACCTGGATACTGATATCGAGGCTCTTTTTGTGGGTGATCCTGCAGCGGAGTCAAAAGATGCAATAGTTATTGCTTATCCCGGACTGTTTGCTATATCGGTTCAGAGATATGCACATGTACTGTATCAGCTTGGTGTGCCGATTCTGCCAAGAATCATGACAGAACATGCTCACTCCAAGACAGGAATAGATATAAACCCGGGAGCAACTATCGGAAAGTATTTCTTTATCGATCACGGAACAGGCGTTGTAGTTGGTGAAACAACTGTAATAGGTGAAAATGTAAAGATCTATCAGGGTGTTACACTTGGAGCGCTTTCAACTCGTGGTGGTCGTGGACTTATCGATAAGAAGAGACATCCTACCATTGAGGATAATGTAACCATCTACTCTGGAGCTTCAATTCTTGGAGGAGATACGGTCATCGGAGAAGGTTCGGTTATAGGCGGTAATGTGTTCCTTACTAAGTCAGTTCCACCAGGAACTAAAGTTCACGTTGCTAACCAGGAACTTGTATTCGATGGAAAAGGAATAAAAGATTTAGTGGCAGATGATAAAGAATGGTTCTATGTTATCTGATCATATGATTTAGGAGATAAAATGGCAGAACAGTTATATACAATTCCCGTTAATGATGCATTTGACTCAGAATGCGAATGTCCATTATGTTTGATGGCTCGTGATCTGGAGAAAGCAGCTATTGAATTCACTATGGGTCCAAGCTATATGGAGGACGATAACAGAGAAAAGACAGATAAACTCGGCTTTTGTCCAAAGCATATTAAGATGATGTATGCTGATAAGAATAAGCTCGGTGTTGCATTGATGCTGAATACTCATATGAACAAAACAAACAGAGAGTTAAAGGAACTTGCTGATAAAGATAGTCCTGCGGCTAAGGGGCTTTTCAACAGAAGGAAAGATAAGTCTCCGGTTGTTAAATATATCGAAGAACTTGAATCCAACTGCTTTGTATGTCAGAGGATAGATCCTATATTTGACAGATATGTTCATACCATATTCCATATGTGGAAGAAGGATAGTGAGTTCAGAACCAAGATGGAGAATTGTAAAGGTTTCTGTACCTACCATTATGGAATCCTATATGATAAAGGTTCGGAATATCTGAATCAGACTCAGTATGCTGAATTCCTTCAGGTTCTTAATAAAGTCTATTTCGAC
>JAFZXD010000114.1 GCA_017616955.1 Eubacterium sp.
CTGTGTCTGATAACATTTAAAAAGGGAAGCGATGTTCAGTACATTACCCAGATTGGAACCGGTAATTATAATGAAAAGACGGCTCGTCTTTATACAGATATATGTCTTATGACTGCAGATCAGAAGATAGGAGCCGAGGCAGCCAGAGTATTCTATACTCTGTCTATGGGAGATATTATGAAGAGGACGGAGCATCTTCTCGTTGCGCCTAAATGTCTTCAGAATAAGGTTCTTGATAAGATAGACAGAGAGATACAGATAGCGAAGGATGGCGGTGAGGGATATATCGGTATTAAGATTAATTCTCTTACCGATAAGAAGATTATTGATAAACTTATAGCCGCTTCGAATGCCGGAGTAAAGATTGAGATGGTCATAAGAGGCATCTGCTGTCTTCATCCGGGTATCCCCGGTAAGACTGAGAATATCAAGATCATCAGTATTGTCGGAAGATTTCTTGAGCATTCGCGCATTTATATATTCGGTAAGGGTGAACGAGAGGAGATATATATCGGTTCTGCAGACTTCATGACAAGAAATACGGTAAGACGTGTTGAAGTTGCAACTCCGCTCTATGATCCCGAAATAAGACAAAGAGTCAGAGATATGTTTAATCTTCAGATGTCTGACAATTATAAGGCCAGAGAACTTGGGCCGGACGGAAATTATACATATGTTCCGCATACAGAACCTGTCATAGATGCACAGGAGATTCTTTATGAGGAAGCTTACAAATAATTCGAATTGATCGGACGAAAGATATATCGGGCAGAAAGAAGGAATTTGTGAAGAAACATATAAGCATCAGATCCTACATACTTATTACAATATTGATTATGATATTGTTGGCACTTGCCAGTGTTTTTGGCGTGTCATACTACGTTGTAAAAGAGAGGATTGAGGAAGGACGTATAGAAGAAATAAAAAATGAGCTTGATACTCTGTCCGAGCGTTTTGCGGAAAAAGGAATTGAGGGCGCGATAAGCGATAAGAACCTTTCCATGAGGGTCGAAGACTTTGCAGGGATCGTAAGCGGAAGAATCATGGTCATATCGAGAGACTATCAGATTGTAGTTGACACTTCCGGTGAATCGACAGGAACACTTATCATAAATAAGAATGTTATGAGTGTTATGACTTCCGAAAAGGATGAATTGATCTATAAAGATTCCAATACCAACAATATACTTGTTCCTATCCGGCAGAATGGCGAGGTCAGTGGTATTATTATGGCTTCGACATCCATGGGTAAGATTCTGGAAGGCATAAAGGATGACTTTACATTTGTTGCTTTCTGGTGCGGAATCGTATTCTGTATATGTATGATTCTGAGCATCAGTATATCAAAGTCTGCTCTTCGGGATCTGGATGATATAAATGAGCAGATGGCTCACACTACTCAGGGTAATCTTCAGAATGGTCTGCCGGAACAGAGATTTGCGGAAACACAGCTCCTTGCTGAAAACTATAATGAGATCCTTTCGAAGCTTGCGACTATCGATCAGACAAGATCGGAATTCGTTTCAAATGTCTCTCACGAGCTTAAGACTCCTATTACATCCCTGAAGGTTTTGGCCGAATCCATAACACAGAATGAGGGTGCAACGACTGAAGATTATAAGGAGTTCATGATCGATATCGTTGATGAGATCGATAGAGAGACCAAGATAATAAATGACCTTCTTACTCTTGTAAAAACAGATTCTCAGGGTGGTGAGATGAACTTTGAGGAGAAGAATATAAATGAGATGATGGAGACTATCGTGAAGACGGTAACTCCTCTTGCAAAGCAGAGAAATATAGATCTAAGCTACGAAAGCTATAGAGAGGTTAAAGCAGACGTCGATTCGGTAAAACTTTCTCTTGCCATTTCCAATCTTATCGAGAATGCGGTTAAGTATAATATCGACAATGGTTGGATCAGATGCAGTCTTAATGAAGATCATAGATATTTCTATATCAAGGTTGCGGATTCCGGAGTCGGAATACCAGAGGATGCCAAGGACAAGGTATTTGAGAGATTCTACAGAGTGGATAAAGCGCGAAGCCGTGATACCGGTGGAACAGGTCTGGGTCTTGCGATAACAAGAAGTATTATAAATGCTCATAAAGGTACAATAAAGCTTTACAGTGAAACCGGAAAGGGAACGACATTTACTGTAAGGATTCCGATGAAACAGGATAAGATAAGAACCAAGAATTCCGATGCTTCGGATAAGAGGAAGAATGTTTCCAAAGATTCGAAAAAGAAAGGTTCCAAGAAATCCAAACAGAAAGACAGTCAGTCTACACAGACTGGTCAGACAAATGTGCTCAGACAGACAAGTGTACTTAAACAGTCCGAGCATACGGGTGTGTTAAAACAGAGTGATAAATAACGGAAAGCTATGAAAAAAGAAACTAATCACAAAGAGAATAAAAAACAAAAACCAAAGAAACACGGTAAGCTGATATTTGGAATGCTGATCATCCTGATTGCAGGAATATTGTCAGCATGTGCATTTTTTGAGAAGAATGCCGAAAGCGAGTCGAATGAAAAAGAATTCATTCAGCCACCTCCGGGAACAGTTCAGCTGTATCACGCAACAGAAGACAGTATCGAACCGGATGAAGAGTTGTATCAGCTCAAACAGCCTGACAATCTGACTGCAACGATAGAAGAGCTCGTGGAAGTTATGAAGCTGGATAATAATATATCTATTGAGAGATTCTCTATAGATGAAGAAAAGAATGTCAGCCTTTACATAACCCGTGGCGGAGAGGTTTCAAGCGAGAAATGGCTCCTGAATCAGGCGGCTATAGTGAAGAATATAGAAGAACTGAATATTAATAAAGTAATAATAGTGCTGATCGATGCAGATGGAAATGAAATCAGTACGGCAACTTACTCAGATGCTTCATTTTATTACTACCAATAAGGGAGGAAAACTTGAGAAGACCATTACTTATATTCGGCGGCCTGTTTGTGATGGGTGAGGTCGCCTGTCGGATGTGGAATGAAGATATATATCCGGCACTTTTGGTGATGTTGATCTCCGGAATGATCATATGGTCAGTTCCGAAATGGAATATTGAAAATATGAAGATAAGCAACAACTACGCTTTTGAAAATAAAAAAAGCGTCAGTTTGTTGCTTTTTTTGTGTTTTGTTTCGGGAGTGATATGGAACATAGGTTACACAGTATCCGGAGAAAATAAGAAGCTGGATCATTATGTGGAGGCAGAAGAGGATATTGATATCACAGTCAGAATCAGCTGGATTGAAAAAACAGGCTCGGGGGAGAAACTTATATTAAAGGCTGGTAAGACAGGATTTATCGCATATATTTCAGATGACAAGATATCCGAACTCTGTGATACTCCGGGGAAATATATAAGAGTGTACGGAAGATTGGAGAAACTTGATAAGGCAACTAATCCCGGGGCGATGGATATGAGAAAGTATTACGAGGGGAAGGATATAGGATATATTATAAGTATCAAAAGAATGGAACCGGCAAGACTAAAGGTGAATATATTTGCAAAGATAAGAGATAAGATTGTCGGAGAACTTTTCACGATTAGACTAAAAATGTCAGCAGGAATAGATGAGATCTATGATGAAGAAAGTGCATCGATAGTGAAAACAATGCTTTTGGGAGACAGATCATCACTGGAGAATGAGACAAGAGTTCTGTATCAGAGGAGCGGAATGGCACATGTTCTGGCGATATCGGGCTTACACGTTGCTTTGCTTGCCGGAGTCTTTGGACAGCTGCTTAAAATTCTGAGAATACGTAGGAAGGCAGCTTCATTTTTAATCATTATCTTTGTATTTGCCTATGGACTGATGACGGGGATGTCAGCTCCTACATTCAGAGCAGTCCTGATGCTGACTATAGGAGAGTTGGCATTTGTCTTCGGAAGAACGCCGGATATGCCGACGACAGCTGTTGAAGCACTTATTCTGATAGCGATAGTCAGCCCCGGAAGTGTATGTGCGTCCGGGACGCTTATGAGTTATGCGGCAATCCTTGGAATCATATGTTCCGATGCTATCTATACAGGTTTTTTCGGGAAAGAAAGATTTCTGAATGTTCCCACAAAGCTGAGAGGTTTTTGCAAGAATGCAATACGAACGGTTCTGATGTCGGTAAGCATAAATGCATTCAGTCTGCCCCTGATTATGAATAACTATTATGAGATACCCGTCTTTTCGATGATTCTTAACTGGCTGGTGATACCGATGCTCACAGTTATAGTGGCATCAAGTATGATGAGTGTGTTACTTGGGATGATTGGAGGAAATATCGAGATTATAAGTTTGATAAACAGCGTTCCGATTGGAATCAGCAAAATAGGTCTTATGATTTACAAAAAGCTTTGCGGTACATTTCTCAAAATCCCGGGTGGTGTTTTTGTGTCCGGGCATATAGAGTTCTTACAGATGGTTGTAATGTACGCTGTACTGGGATGTTTCATAGTGCTGGTATATGTTTCGTTTGGAAAAAGGAAAAAGGGCAGAAATAAAAAGAAAACAAAAAAATCGGTGAGAGTTATCGAGTCACTAAGATGGACTGTGATATATTGCATCGGAATCTTCACTATATTATGGGTATCTGTGGCTGTTGTCAGAATAAGTAATATCTACAAATCTGAAGTGGTATTTCTGGATGTGGGTCAGGGCGACGGATCTATCATTCATATATCACCTCTTGATAATAATAAAGGAAACGCTGTATTTACATCTGATAAACACGGAAGAAACTATATAGTAGACGGTGGTTCATCGAGCGAAAAAGATGTCGGAAAGTATGCAATGGTTCCGGCACTTAAGTACTATGCCATGACAGAGATAGACTGCATCTTTATATCTCATACGGATATGGATCATGTGAGCGGGATTATATTCCTGATAGAAAATGCTGACCTATACGGAATAAAGATAAAGAATATAGCTATGGCGGCAGATACAGATTATGAAGAAAACTACGGAAGGATTGAATCCGCAATTGATAGATATAATAAAAATATTAAAAAAGATAATTTATTTAAATCTAAACTGAATCTGATCACACTGAAAAAAGGAGATGTTGTCGATAACAGGTTAGAAGTTCTGTATCCCAAAGGAGACGAAGAAATAGAACATAGCGGAAATGATTATTCTCTTGTTCTGAAGTTTATATCAAAAGACTATGAAATCCTGTATACGGGTGATATAGGATCAGATGCAGAAGCAAAAATACTTAAGTCCTGTTCGGGAACATATGACTCGAAAACAAGTAACTCGAAAAAATGTAACAGAAAGAAGATACTTAAAGTAGCACATCATGGTTCGAAGTATTCTTCTTCTGAGGAATTCATTAATGCGTATCGGCCGGATATAGCCGTTATATCAGTTGGTAAAAACAACTCCTATGGTCACCCTTCTCATGAAACATTGGATAGGTTGGAAATCCAGGGCGTCCGAATATTCCGTACTGATAGTGAAGGGGCAATAATAATCCAATATTGACTATTGGGAGATGTCAAAGAATGAAAAAGGTGCCTGAAAGAGAAAAAAGGCAACACAAGTGGAAGAAAAAGCGAAAAGTGTTGCCACAAAGATTTTGATATGATCATGGCGCAGTAATTGCCTCTGCACAGTAGTATTTCTCAGGAATTTTTATTGTTACAATGGTTCCGCCTTCCGGGCGAGGGGATATATTAAGCGTACCCTTACACATAAGTTTTAGGCGCTCTTTTACATTGTTTAATCCGATGTGAACATCTTTGTTGCCTTTAGAGACAGGTTCATATCCCGGGCCGGAATCTTCAACGGTTATTACGTTAATGCCGTCGCTCTTCTCGGTTTTGACGTATATATGAAGAGGTGGCAAATCGGGATCCAGACCGTGTTTTACCGCATTTTCTACGATAGGCTGAAGTATAAGCGGCGGCATGCGAAACTCCGTGTGAGGAGTATCGTAATCTACAAAAAGAAGCTTTTCGTATCTTGATTTTTCTACAGCCAGATATGCCTGTGTATGAACCAGCTCATCATTAAATGTAATCATCTCCTGCTTTGACAGAGCACTGAAATTCTTTTTTAGATATGTTGAGAAGTCGCCAACCAGATTTTGAGCTCTTTTAGGATCCAGTTCACAGAGATAATATATGCTGGACATGGTGTTATATATGAAATGTGGTCGCATCTGAAGTAATAAGATATCCGTTTCATAGATTTCGTTCAGATTACGCTGAGCTATGAATTCGGTTACCTGCTGCGATAAGATATATTGGAAGAACACAGTAGTCGCTATAACGGTTCCGATAACAGACAGGAGTAATCCATAGGTAAACATCTGGATTAACATGGCTATCATAGGAATAATTATAAACATAAAGAATGCATAAAACTGAGTTCTTGAGATGGTTTTTCTTTTTCGTATAAGTTCGAAGAGAATCAACCCCATATTTAGGATAAGCGGTAAAAGAAGCAGAGGATAATATGGACCTCGGTGATATACATTGGAATCATCGATATAGTATATTGTTTTGGAATAC
>JAFZXD010000115.1 GCA_017616955.1 Eubacterium sp.
GATCATCGATCACCACAGACTCGGAACCGTTTCAACAGACAGACCGGTTTATTTCAGAAATCAGCCACTGGGATCTACATGTACGATCATATATCATATGTTTATGGAAAGAGGTGTTGAGATACCGGCCAATATAGCCGGACTTATGCTCTCGGCTATTATTTCCGATACACTTATGTATCGTTCTCCAACATGTACAGAGGTAGATAAGCTGGCCGGTGACAGCCTTGCGAAGATTGCAGATGTAAACCCTGAAGAACTGGCTAAAGAAATGTTCAATGCCGGAACCGATCTTGGTAATAAGACACCTGAAGAAATCGTTCATCAGGATTACAAGAAGTTTACTGTGGGAGACAGTGTCATAGCCATCGGACAGATAAGTTCCATGGATGAAAAAGAAATTGGAAATATCAAGGATATGGTAAAATCCGAACTTGAGAATATACAGAAAAAGGACGGCGTTGATATGCTGTTCTTCATGGTGACAAATATTATTAAAGAATCATCAGATGTTCTCTTTATCGGAGCCAATGCCGAGATAATCCTGGAGAGTGCATTCAGCGTTTCGTCAAAGGATCATATGACTGTTAAACTTCCGGGCGTGGTATCAAGAAAGAAGCAGATGCTTCCGACTATAACCAATACTCTCAGTCTTTTATAGAAATGTGATTATGAGTGAAGAATTAATTACTGAAAGGAATCATACAGAATGAAATTCATAATACAGCGTGTTACTTCTGCATCGGTAGAGGTGGAAGGTGAGATTATCGGAAGTATCGATAACGGATTCTTCGTATTGATCGGAGTGAGAGAAGATGATACTGAAGAGATTGCGGACAAGATGATCAAAAAGCTTTTGGGACTCAGAATCTTTTCGGATGAAGAAGGAAAAACAAATCTTAGTCTGGAGAGTGTAAGAGGTTCGCTGCTGCTGGTTTCTCAGTTTACTCTTTATGCCGATTGTAAGAAGGGTAACAGACCTTCTTTTGTAAAAGCCGGAAATCCCGAGCACGCTGAGAAAATATACGATTATATAGTTGATAAATGCAGCAAATGGGCTGATGAACTAAATAAAAATATCGCCCCTGATGCCGAGAAAATCAAAGTTGAAACCGGCAGTTTCGGGGCGGATATGAATTGCTCTATTCAGAACAGTGGTCCTTTTACCATTGATCTGGACAGTGATGAACTTTAAATCTATTTCTTTTTGGTTGGATCCTTATGGGTGAAGGCACCGTTATGATTTCTGAGGAAGAACAGAAGAGAGATGAAAGATGACTTGTAAAGTACGAATTCTTTTCTCTTCAGCATTTCCAGGATTTCCTCTTCGGTTGCCCACTTTACTTCGGCTACTTCGGTCTCCTGAAGTTTAAGCGAAGAAGGATCCACATCCATATTTATGGTGTATATATCGTTGAAACCACCATCAAAATATATGGTCATGGCAGGACGGACGTTTTCCAGACTGATATCGATGCCAACTTCTTCCAGAAGTTCTCTTGCGGCAGCGGTCTGACTGGTATCTCCGGCCATAGCACTTCCTCCGGCGGTGATATCCCACATGCCGGCCCAGCCGTTTTTGAATGGCTGTCTTCGCTGAATCAGCATTCTTCCGTCGTTACCAAAGATACAGGCGTGAACTACAAGGCGATATAATCCTTCGGGAACTTTATTCCCGCGTTCCAGGGTTCTGCCTGTCTTGTTTCTGTTGATGTCATATAAGTCGAAGCTTTCCATAATGATTCCCCCTTTTGGTGTTACTGAAGTATCTGTTTTTCGGTAATGATTATGTTTGGTTTTATATCATGCTTTTCAGCAGGTATTTTATCTATTATCTGAAAATCATAGCATACTGACAGTCGTTTGATAGGATATTCGGTGAGTTTACTTATATATCTGTCATAGTAACCTCCACCGTAGCCTATTCGGTTAAAACTTTTATCATATGCTGTTCCCGGAAGGATAATAAGTATTTTATCAGTTGTTCCCGATTCGATATATTCATTTACTTTGAATTCGAGCCCTTCATCGCAGTGAAGAGGTTCTTTTATATTGTACTTTCCTTCGGCGAATTCTCCGTCATACAGGTAGAACTGCATTTCGGTATCAGAAAGAATCTTTGGGATATATACTTTTTTATCTTTTGAAAGTGCGTCTTTGATAAGAGGATCCAGACGAACTTCGTTTCGTATGCTCATATAAGCAAGTACACATTCAGCTTCCTGATAGATTGGCATTTCCAGAATCTTACGACATATTTTGTTTGAGTGAAGAGTAACCTGTCTTGGAGTAAGTGCCATTCTTCGACTGCTGACATATGTTCTGATTCCCTTTTTGGTACTGAAATCAGCCTCTTTTTTTGTGATCATTGCCGTACGGGAAGATGATGAAGGAAGCGCAGGGATATTTATCTTCGGAATGCGTGATATTCCTGTTTTCTCTTTCAGGTTGGAGACTATATTCTCACCGCTTATCTTTATGAGACGCTTAACCATGGAAGAGAGTTCCTGTTGTTTTTCGGCAGGGAGATCCTTGAGGGATTTCATAAACTCCGAAAATGCTTTTAC
>JAFZXD010000116.1 GCA_017616955.1 Eubacterium sp.
GGTTGTTGTACCATATTCTTACATGAGAAGAAGAGGTGTATGTTACCAGCTCTCTGTTATTACGTACCACGCGACCATCAAAACCATCCGGCTGTTTGTATTTGTCGGGTACCATTCTTGACTCTGTATCAGCCAATTTATTATCCTCCGCAGTCAAAAAATTGCATTGTATTGCCTATAATAACAAAAATTGTTACATTTTTCCAGTCTGTACTACATTTTTGTAAAAAAGTGTAAATTATATACAAATTTTCATAAATGTTTGGTTGCTTTAAATCGTTAAAATTAGTATAATTGAATCTGTTGTTTTTATTAGGACTGAAAAACGAAACTATATGTTTTAGAAAGGAAATATTGCAGTGATAGAAGATGCTATGAAGGCTGTTGAATCTGCTGAAGCCGCTGCTGCTGAAGTGATTCAGAAAGCAAAGACTGAAGCCGATGAGATTCGCAGATCCTCAGACAAAGAGTGCGAGGATATAAACGCCAAAGCAATTCAGGATATAAAGTCAGCTGAAGCAGCTCTCCTTAAGGAACTTGAAGATAAAAGAGAGTCCTCTGCTGCAGATGCTGATAAGTCAGCACAGGCCAAAGCTGAAGAGCTGAAGAAGAGTCTCAGTTCAAAGCAGGCTGATGCGGTCAAAGCTGTATTGGATAAATTGGTCTAAAAAAGTACTTGTACTAACTGACATAATTATAAAGAAAGGCGGGATTTCACATTGGCAATTGTTGAAATGCGAAAGCTCGGAGTTTACGGCACCAAGAAACACAGGAAAGCCGTACTTGAGTTTTTGCAGGAGATGGGTGCCGTGGAGGTAGATTCCCCGGATTCCTCGGATGTTCCTTTCGAGAAAATGGATACATCCGGACAGAGAATCAGATTCCAGAAGATAGCCGATGAATTTGACTATGTCATAGATTATTTGAAAAAATATGACACGGGTAAATCGGGCGGACTTCTGAATCTTGAGAATACTCTGATATCCAAAGAGGAATTTGAGGATATTGAGAAGAAGAGACGAAGCTACTATTCGAAGGTTACCGAAGTTCTTGATCTCGAAAAGAGTATCGTAGAAAGTAAGGCAACGATAACCAGAAAAGAGAATAAGATAGCATCCCTTTCTCCATGGACAAAACTTGATATTCCTTTGAATACCGAGAAGACCAAGAAGACTAAAGTTTTCATAGGTACATTTCCGGAAAAGATATCTGATGAAGATCTTTACCGGATTGCTACAGAGGGATTGGAAGAGCCTATACCGGTTACGACAGAGATTCTGTATGACGAGAATCAGATTACAAATGTCTGCGTTATAGCTACAAACAGAGTTGCGGGTAAGGTTGAAGAGAACATGAGAGCGCACGGCTACAGCAAGCTGCCGTTCTTGTCTCACAGGGTTCCCGATGCGGCTATAGAAAAGAGACGAAACGATATAGTCGACGAGAAAAATAAGATTCTCGAAGCTGAGGAGAAGATAGCTACTTATGTTGAATACATTCCTCAGTTCAAGATTGCATCGGATTACTTCAGAACGAGATCTGAAAAGTACAGAATTCTGGGAACACTTCCTCAGTCTGATAAAGTTTTCTTTATACAGGGCTGGACTGATGCAGATAAGGCAGATGCCATAAAGGCTGCATTGGAAGAAAAGTTCGATGTTGTCGTTGAGATAGAACAGGATGACGAACACGCTCCGATCAAGCTGAAGAATAATCATTTCTCAGAAGCTTCGGAAGGAGTTCTGGAATCCTACGGACTTCCTACTCACGGAAGAGTAGATCCTACAACGGTCATGTCATTCTTCTACGTATTCTTCTTCGGAATGATGCTTTCTGATGCGGGATACGGAATACTGATGGCAATCGTCTGCGGTATCGTAATACTGAAGTTCCCAAGAATGGAGAAGGGCCTGAACAAGATGCTTCGACTTTTCTTCTGGTGTGGACTTTCAACAGCTTTCTGGGGATTCATGTACGGTGGATTCTTCGGAGATGCAATAGATGTTATAGCACATACCTTCTGCGGAGTGCCTGCAGATCAGCAGGTTCTGAAACCAATCTGGTTTGCACCGCTTGAAGAGCCGATGAGACTTCTCATCTATTGTATGTTATTTGGACTCATTCATCTTTTTGCCGGACTTGGCATGAAGGGATATGAATATCTGAAACAGAAAGATATAGTCGGATTTGTTTCAGACGTTATAGCATGGTATATGTTCATAACAGGACTTGTACTTATGCTTCTTCCTACAAGTATATTTGCTTCTATTGCAGGTAAACAGATCGTATTCTCATCGGGAATGGTTACATTTTCAAAGGTGCTGACCATAGCCGGAGTTGTGATCATCGTACTTATGTCGGGAAGAGCCAATAAGAACTGGGGACTTAGAATAGCACTCGGTGCTTATGATATATATGGAATAACAGGCTGGCTTTCAGATGTTCTTTCATATTCAAGACTTCTTGCCCTTGGACTTGCTACAGGAGTTATCGCAAATGTTATCAACATGATGGCAAGTATGAATGGCAATATAGTCGTATTTGTAATCGTATTTATTCTGGGACATACTCTGAATATACTGATCAATCTGCTTGGTGCATACGTACATACAAACCGTCTTCAGTATGTCGAGTTTTTCGGAAAGTTCTACGATGGAGGGGGCAAGGCCTTCGAACCATTTAAAATTATTAACAGATATATAGAATTCAAGGAGGATTAATAAAATGTCTTTAGGAGTAGTAATTGCAATAGCAGGAGCAGCGCTCGCAACAATATTAGCAGGTATCGGTTCTGCACTTGGTGTAGCTATGGGTGGTCAGGCTGCAGCCGGAGTAGTAAGTGAAGATCCATCACAGTTCGCGAAGGTTCTTATCCTTCAGCTTCTTCCTGGTACACAGGGTATCTACGGACTTCTCGTTACATTCATCGGTCTTTCACAGCTTGGAGTTCTTGGCGGAAATATTGCTGAAGTATCAACACAGCAGGGATGGGCATTCTTCGCAGCATGCCTTCCAATCGCTATAGTTGGTCTTATCTCAGCTATTCACCAGGGTAAAACATCAGTTGCATCTATCGCACTTGTTGCTAAGAAGCCTGATACATTCGGTAAAGCTATGCTCTTCCCTGCAATGGTTGAGACATACGCAATCCTTGCCCTTCTTATATCAATTCTGGCTGTTACAAACGTATTGAAATAGTTCCCTCTAAAGTGAAATAGTGTGCAAACTTGTTTGCTAAACTATTTTACTTTTTGAGGGATAAAACTGAAATGCTACTTTAATGGTATTGAAGTATATAAAAAGATAGACAGACAGAAAGGAGCCCGTATGGCAGGCATTGAAAAAATCACAAAAGAGATTCAGCTCGATGCTGAAAAAGAAGCTGCCGGAATAATAGAAGCTGCCGAGCATGCAGCGGAGAAGGCTCGTGAAGATGCTATCCGTGAGAGTGAAGCTTATAAGAGTTCAGCCAATGAAAAGCTGGATAAGAAAAGAGCAGCAGAAGAAAAGAAGATTCTGTCACAGTGTGAACATATAGAGAAGCTTAAGATGCTCGAAACAAGACAGGAGATAA
>JAFZXD010000117.1 GCA_017616955.1 Eubacterium sp.
AGCTGCTCTTTACGAAGGTAAGGAAGTTTCATGGTTCCCGTAATACGGACCTGAGATGCGTGGCGGTACAGCTAACTGTTCCGTAGTATTCTCAGACGAGCCTATCGGATCTCCCGTAGTTAACGATGCAGACGTTGTTATCTGCCTCAACCAGCCTTCAATGGAGAAGTTCGAGAAGCAGTTAAAGCCCGGCGCTCTTATGATCCTTGACTCTTCACTCATCAAGACAAGACCTACAAGAACAGATATCAAGGTCATTGCAATGGAGGCTTCAGATATCGCTTCCGAACTTGGCAAGATGATGTTTGCTCCTATCACGATGCTTGGCTGCATGGCTACTGCAACAGGTTGTTTCACAAGAGATTCTTTTGAGAAGTCTCTTTATGAGATCCTTCCTGAGAGAAAGCACAACCTTATTCCGATCAACATGGAAGCATTTGACAGAGGCGCTGCTTTCGCAAAGTAAACTGATGATTTAATTTCCAGTCTAAAGAGGTCGCTTCAAATGAAGCGGCCTCTGTTTTTTGCAAGTTATGTCACGGTAAATGCAAAGTGTGCGAAAACCAAGATTTTCAAAATCTTTTATAGTACTATCACATCAGACGAAAGGAGGTCAGATATGGATATCAAGATGATGCTCGACCCTGATGATCAGATGCGCAAGGAGCTTGAAGCTATGGGGATTAGGGATGCGCAGGATTCAGAGTATGAGATCAGAAGGCGTGGAAAAGGTTTACGTTATCTTCTCGGGCGCAAAGAAGACCAGCAGTTCTACATCAGTGTAGAGGATATCATCTTCATTGAGAGTATGGGACATGACATCTTGATCCACACCAGAGACGATATCTATAACACTTCTGAACGTCTGAAGAATCTTGAGGTAATACTTGATCCGGACAAGTTCCTCAGGATCAGCAACTCGGTGATCGTCAATCTTAAGCAGATTAAAAGGATTGAATCGTCACTTATGCAGAAATTCATTCTGCATATGACATCAGGCAGCAAAGTCTACGTCACTCGAGGTTATTACTACATTTTCAGGGATAGATTGGGAATCTGAAGGGAGATTTCATATGGTAGCACTGAGCACTTTATATATTTTATTTACAGGTGGATTAGCCTTGATCGTCATAGCATCTGTAATTACATACATTGTCAGCAAGATCGTATTCGATAAGCACTCGAACAGGGCATTAGCGGATAACGAAACCGGTAAGCGCAAGAAAATGATCAGACCGATCGCGATTACGGGAATCGTGGCCGGATCCGTTTTGATATTGTTAATTGCATTAGGTGCAGTATTTATGGCATATGGTGCGACATTTACAGATAGCGGAGCTGTTGTATTAGGTGGGTGGGAGACTCCGTCAGCAGAGCTTTACTTTATGGAAAAGGGTTCCTCTCTTGAGCCGGATAAAGACCGCTATGAACTTGCTTCTGTGAACACAGAAGAGAATATTGAGTGTTATATATATGCAAGGAAGAGTAACGATCTTGTAGAGATCGCGCCCTATGTTATAGTAAGCATCTATAAAGGCGAGAAGGATATAGCTTCAGCTGAAGCTATGCTATCTAACAAAGATTCGGCTTCCGGAACCCTTACAAATATTGACGGATCATTACTCGTTTATGAAAGCAGATTGTTTGATGTTGAGTATCCGGGAAAACTCCGGGTCAGTTTCAGGGATAATAACGGGGTTGAAGTTGCTATGATCTTTTTGGAACTGAATTAACAATTTTGCATAAATATATAAAATGAATCAAATTTATTTTATTATAAAGACCGGCGCAAGCCGGTTTTTATAGTTAAAATTACCCGAATTTTACAAGTATTATCCCCTGCATCATATTAATATTATAATTTTTTTAACACATTTGTTAAATTTCCTTGAAAATAATCATGTTAATGATATTATTAGTTTGAGTATCCATGTATTTTTATTAGGGTACTGAGTGCGGGAGGCTTTATGAAAATAAAAGTTGCGGTTTTGGACAGCGATCAGATTTATTTGGATCGTTTTGTGTCGGCTTTCAGTGCTAAATTTGCTGATAAGGTTGAGTTGTATTCCTTTACAAATCAGCAGATAGCAGTTGAATCATTGGCCAATAACAGAATAGATGTTTTTTTGGCAAGTGAGAATTTTGATATTGATGTAAGCAAGATTCCTGCAAAATGTGTTTTTGCATATTTTGTTGATAATACGGGCATAGATTCCTATAACAACCAAAGCGCTATCTGCAAATTCCAGAAAGCAGACCTGATCTATAAGCAGTTCCTCAGCCTTTATTCTGAGAAGGCAGGAGGCATCTCAAGTCTTAAACTTGATGATGACAGCACCAAGGTTATTATTTTCTCTTCTCCTTGTGGCGGTGTTGGAACTTCAACTGTTGCAGCAGCCTGCGCCAAGCATTTTAGTGATAATGGCAGTAATGTTCTTTATTTGAACCTTGAGACATTCGGTTCATCTGATCTGTTTTTCTCTGGTGAAGGACAGTTTGACATGAGCGAAGTTATTTATGCTCTTAAGAGCAAGAAAACCAATTTGAGCATGAAGCTTGAGAGTTGCGTCAGAAAGGACGTTTCCGGTGTATCTTTCTATACTCCTTCTGCTGTTTCTCTCAATATGATGGAATTGACGAATGATGACATTATCAGACTTATCGAGGAGTTGAAGCTTACCGGTTCATACAATTACATCATTGTTGATGTTGATTTCGGACTTGATAAGAATCATCAGAAGATATACAAATTGGCCCACAGTGTCGTTTGGGTATCTGATGGCGAAGAGATAGCTAATACTAAGGTTATCCG
>JAFZXD010000118.1 GCA_017616955.1 Eubacterium sp.
AATAATAAAATAATTGTTAATGCATTTGTGTTTTGTTATAATTAGAACACAACTTTAAAGATGGGCTTCGTTAAAATCTTATACCGGAGGGGTTACGGTATGGAAAGAAGAAAAGTTGCTGTTTTTTTGGCGAATATCTATAAGGATATGACCAGAGAAACTGAATATGGAATTATAAATGCGGCTAAGAAGAACAATATAAAGCTGATATTTTTTGCCAGCTTTAATGATAACTATAGTAGCAATAAATATGTACGATATAAAAACTATGACAAGGGAGATATGTCTGTCTTCTTTCTTTCGATGCTTTCGGAATATGACGGACTCATTTCCCTTGATTCTTATATGCCTGATCTATACAGAGAACGCGTAAATAACATCAAACGGCAGTTCTCCTGTCCTATCGTATCCCTCGGAGATACAACAGATTTTTCATATAATATAGTAAATGACCAGGACAGATCTTTAATGGAAATTATTGAACATATGATAAATGTTCACGGCTGTCGGGATTTGGTTTATGTGACCAGTGACCGAGACAGACCATTTCTTCGTGACCGAGAACGAATCATGGAATATGTTATGCAGAAGCATAATCTACCATATCCTCCCGAAAAAATGATAAACGGAAATATGAAATCAAACTGCGGAGAAGCGGTGGTAGATAAGATACTTGAGTTGTATAAAGATTCGGATCGAACTCTTCCCGAGGCAATTATATGTGTAAATGACTATACAGCTCTTGGAGTTCTGAATGCGCTTCAGGAAAAGGGATTTAGCGTTCCTGAAGATGTGCGTATTACAGGGTATGATGATGTAACTCAAGTGAGTTATTCGGAACCGGGTATTACTACATCAAGACAACCGTTTGAAGATGTAGGTACTGCCGGATTAGAAACATTGGTAGATCTTTGGAATGGAGAAGAGGTTCCGAATGTTCAGCAACTTCCGGGGATTCTGAAAGTCCGCGAATCTTGTGGCTGTAAATGTTGTGAAAAGGTTAAGCTTAATGATATAAGAGATGCTTATGATGTCATTATGGAGAAACAGGATGATCTGTCTCTTGCAGCTACAAATCTTATCCTGGGAACATACGCCGCAGAAACACTTGATGATGTATTTGAAGAGATAGAGACAAACAGTCTTAATGAAACAGGATTCAAAGATGCTGTACTATGTCTTGCTAAAGATTGGCAGGAAAAACATATAATCAATTCGATAGAAGATCTGAAAGAGATCGAATTCGATGTAGTATGCGGTATGTATAAGAATGAGCCGATTCGTAGACAGACGCTTCCAAAGGGAAGTCTTCTGCCGGATGTTATGATGAATGATCCGGAGCCGTACTATATCTTCCCTATTCATCATATTCAGTATTTTCTGGGGTACTTTATCGTATCTCCGACATTGGAAGATATGGGTCAGTTGAATATAAAGTCATGGCTGGTTAATATAGGAACCATTCTTATAAGCTGGAATACAAGGTCTGAACTTAAGACAGTTGTTGAAAAGATGCGCGACCTTTCCAACAGAGATATGCTGACAGGACTCTTCAATAGACGAGGATATGATCTGTTTTTTGAAGATTATTACAAAGAATGTGTTGAGAACGATTCTTCGCTTGCGGTATTTGAAGTAGATATGGATGATATGAAGCATATAAACGATACTTATGGTCATCCCGAAGGCGACTATTGTCTCAGAACCATTGCGCACTGTCTTACAAAAGCAAGTAAACATGAAGAGATATGTATCAGATCCGGAGGTGATGAATTTGTGATCATTGCAAAGAATTATTCCGAAGAGATGGCGCAGAAGTTTATATCAAATGTAAGAAGATACATTTCCGATAAATGCCGTCAGGATGAAAAGGAATATAATATAGTTCTTAGCTTTGGTTACGAATTGACTAATCCAAAAGTGATAGAGGAAGATCTGCTTAACAAGGTAAAAGAATCTTATCTCAGGATTGCGGATGGCAAAATGTATGAAGAGAAAAGACTGCATCATCAGTAAATACCTTATTAATGAAAACAACCCGAAGGTTTTATCCTTCGGGTTATTTTACGTATATAATGGTTAATGGAATTATCTATTATTCAACATCCTGAAGAGCATCGTAGTTTTCTTCACCAGTTCTGATCTTAACTACGCGGCTTACAGGATATACAAAGATCTTACCGTCTCCAATCTTACCTGTATAAAGTGTCTTCTTAGCTGTTTCGATTACACTGTCTACAGGAATTTTACTTACTACAACTTCCAGTTTAATTTTAGGAAGGAGTGTTACGTCCATTTCAACTCCACGGTATTTCTCACCGGTACCCTTCTGAATACCGCATCCACTTACCTGAGTTACTGTAATACCTGTTACACCAAGTGCATTGAGGGCTTTCTTAATCTTGTCGTAACGTGAAAGCTTTGTGATAATAACAACTTTGTTGATTCCGGTGTCTGAAACAACACCTGCGTTTGCCATCTCTGCTGCTGCATTTACTACAGGAACAGAAGCATTTTTCTGAGCCTCGCTTGCATCGTCATATTCTGCAACACCAAGGCTTGTGTTTTCATTTTCAACCATCATAGCACTTGACATATCAACAATACTGAATCCTGAGTAAGCTGATGCAAGACCATGCTCTGTTGAGTCAAGACCTTCAAGCTCTTCTTCTTCAGAAACTCTAAGTCCGAAGATTGCTTTGATTATTGTAAATACGATTATCATAGTGATAACTGTCCAAGTTGCTACTGATGCGAATCCAAGAAGCTGAAGTCCTAAAAGATGGAATCCACCGCCGTAGAAAAGACCAACAAGTGTGTCATTTCCGGGAGCTGTTGTTGTAGCAAAAAGACCAACTGCGATTGTTCCCCAAATACCGTTCATCATATGAACAGCAACTGCACCAACAGGATCGTCGATGTGAAGCTTGAAGTCGAGAAGCCATACACCGAATACTACGAGAAGTCCTGCAACTGCACCGATTACTACTGCTCCGAAAGCATCTGTTACGTCACAAGGAGCTGTGATAGCAACAAGACCTGCAAGTGAAGCGTTGAGACACATTGAAACATCAGGCTTACCAAACTTAACCCATGTGAAGATCATACATACAACTGTTGCAACTGAAGGTGCGATAGTTGTTGTTACAAATACTGATGCAAGCTGATCTGTTGTTGTACAAGCTGCACCGTTAAATCCGTACCATCCAAACCAGAGGATGAATACACCGAGAGCACCAATTACTATGTTGTGACCAGGGAATGCATTTACTTTTACTATCTTTCCATTTTCATCTTTTTCAAACTTACCTATACGAGGTCCAACCATCTTTGCGCCGATAAGTGCTGAGAGACCACCAACCATGTGGATTGCTGTAGAA
>JAFZXD010000119.1 GCA_017616955.1 Eubacterium sp.
GATGAGATTTTAAAAAATATATTATTGGAAATATTTTTTTATCATAATAAGGCTTTTGCTTAAATTGATTTAAATATTTTGATATGAGTGGGATATTTAATTCCTGTTTAGGATCATTTCCAAGAGACTTTACTGTAATCCTGGATTTAAGTCCTGCCAATACAGGTCACAGCCTCATCATTCCTAAGCAGCACTACGAGAATCTCTTTGAAATCGATGACGAAACAGTCGCAAAGGTATTCCCTCTTGCAAAACGTATAGCCACTGTCATGAAGGAAGAGCTTAACGCCGATGGAATCAACATAGTTCAGAATAATGGTGTAGCAGCCAATCAGACTGTACCCCATTTCCATACACATATAATTCCAAGATTCGATAACGACGGATGTGGAATCGTATGGCCACCAAAGGATTCAGACGCTGATGAGCTTGCAGCTCTTGCGGAGAAACTATCAGCAAGATTATAAATGTAGAAACAGGAGGATGTCATAATGGCATTTAACGCTGAGGTTAAAAAGTATAAAGAGAAAGATGTTATCAATCTGAAAGCAGGGAATTATGTAGCAACCATTGCTCCTTTCCTTGGAAGCAATATCATATCCATGGTAGACCTTGAAAATGATATCAGTTTTTTCAGAAAGGATGAGAATCTGTCAATCGAAGAGCTCAAGGGCAGCCCCGAGGTTTATGGATTTCCTACATTATTCTATCCAAACAGATTAAAAGATGGCATTCTCAAATGCAGCGATTATACATATACATTTCCTATCGAAGATCATGAAGGTCACAATTCATTACACGGCTTTCTTCATAAACGCGAGCATTCTATAGTAGAAGCAACAGCTACCGACGATGCAGCTATTGCGAAGACCTCTTATATATATGATGAAAAGGATCCGTTCTTCGAAACTTTCCCTGTAAGTTTCAAAGCTGAGTATACTTTCAAGCTTACCGAAAAAGGAATGTATTATGAAGTGACCATAACAAATCTCTCAGAGAGACAGCTTCCTTACGGAATATGCAATCATACAGCTATAAATGCTCCGTTCACAACAAACGGAGAACCGCTTGATACAAGAATATTCATCACTATCGGAGATAAGTGGCCGCTCAATCAGAGAAATCTTCCGACATGCGACTTTATCTCACTTGATAATCATGACAGACAGTATCTTACAGGTTCTATGATTCCTGTAAAACATGTAATCTGTAATGACGTATATAATGCTGAAACATACGAAATAGAAGGTGAGCCTTTCAGAGGAGCTATCATCTCTGATACAGCATCCGGAAAAGAGATCAGATACGAGATTGACGACAACTTCAAATTCTGGATCATCTGGAATGACGGAGGTGAAAAAGGTTACTTCTGTCCGGAACCATCAACATGGATGATCGATGCTCCGAACCTTCCTCTTCCGGGTGAAGAATCGGGATATATCGAACTTGCTACGGGAGAAAGTAAAACAGTCGGACAACACTTTTACAGCTATATCAAATAATCTATACTAATGTCACATTTTTAGTACAATTTGCCCAAAATCATCAAGGTATTACCTTGTGTTTTGGGCATTTTATTGTTATAATGTCTAAAGCGTGAACCTACATTCCCGCGTTTCAGATAAACACTAAAAAGACGAAAGGAAAGGTAATCAAATCATGAAATTTGGTTTTTTCGATGATGAAAAAAGAGAATATGTCATTACATCCCCCAAAACCCCATATCCTTGGATTAACTACCTTGGAACCGAGGGATTTTTCTCACTCATTTCAAATACAGCAGGAGGATATCATTTCTATAAAGATGCTCGTCTGAGACGTATCACACGTTATCGTTACAACAACATACCTGTAGATATGGGAGGACGTTACTTCTATATCAACGACGGAGAGACAGTATGGAATCCGGGCTGGTCACCTGTTAAGACTGAGCTTGACTTCTATCAGTGCCGTCACGGTATGGGATATACAGTTATCACAGGAAAGAAGAACGATCTTAATGCAGAAGTTACATTCTTTGTACCCCAGGGTGTAAATGCTGAGATCCAGAAAGTTGTTCTTAAGAACGAAGGAAATGCTCCTAAGAACTTCACACTCTTCTCATTCCTTGAATGGTGTCTGTGGAATGCTGAGGATGACTCAACAAACTTCCAGAGAAACTTCAATACAGGTGAAGTTGAGGTAGAAGGTTCTACTCTCTTCCACAAGACTGAATATAAAGAACGTCGCGATCACTTCGCATTCTATACAGTTAATGCTGATATCGATGGCTATGACTGCGATAAAGAAAGCTTCATGGGACTTTACAACGGTTTCGATAAGCCTGACGCAGTATTTGCCAACAAGTCAAACAATTCAAAGGCTGACGGATGGTCACCTATCGCTTCTCACTCACTTAAGATATCTCTCGCTCCGGGCGAAGAGAAGACTCTCGTATTCATGCTGGGATATGTTGAGAACGGAACAGAGAAATGGAATGCTGACGGCAGCATGAATAAGTCAAAGGCTTACGCTATGATCGAGCAGTTCAACACCGCAGAGAAAGTTGATGCAGCACTTGCAGCCAACAATAAGATGTGGGATGAACTCCTCTCCAAGTACACTGTTAAAACACCTGATGAGAAGGTTGACCGTATGGTTAATATCTGGAATCAGTATCAGTGTATGGTTACATTTAACATGTCAAGAAGTGCATCATACTTCGAATCAGGTATCGGACGTGGTATGGGATTCCGTGATTCTAACCAGGATCTTCTCGGATTCGTACATCAGATTCCTGACAGAGCACGTGAGAGAATCCTTGATCTTGCCGCTACTCAGTTCGAAGACGGTGGATGTTTCCATCAGTATCAGCCTCTTACAAAGAAGGGAAATGATACTCTCGGTGGTAACTTCTCAGATGATCCAATGTGGATGATCATGTCAACAGCTGCTTACATCAAAGAGACCGGTGATTATTCAATCCTTGATGAGCAGGTTCCATACAGAAATGATGAGTCACTTGCTCAGCCACTTATGCATCACCTTAAGCAGTCATTCTATAAGGTTATTAAGGAAGTTGGTCCTCACGGACTTCCACTTTCAATGAGAGCTGACTGGAACGATTGTCTTAACCTCTCATGCTGGTCAGATACACCTGGAGAAAGCTTCCAGACATATACATCACCTAAGTATGGTGACAAGGGATTCTCAGATGTAGCAGAGTCAATCTTCGTAGCTACACTCTTCACATATACAGGTCCTGATTACGTTGCACTCTGCAAGTACAAAGGAGACGAAGAAGAAGCTGCTAAGGCTCAGTCTGAGATAGATAAGATGAAAGAAACAATCAAGAAGTTCGGTTGGGATGGCGAATGGTTCATCAGAGCATACGACGACCTCGGACGTAAGGTTGGTTCAAAAGAATGTGAAGAAGGAAAGATTTTCATCGAACCACAGGGATTCGGTATCATGTCAGATATCGGTAAAGAAGACGGCTGGGATAAGAAAGTTATCGATGCTGTTGAAGAAAGACTCGGATGCAAGTACGGTCTCGTACTTAACAATCCTGCATTCACAAAGTACTATATCGAATATGGTGAGATCTCAACATATCCTGCAGGATACAAAGAGAACGCCGGTGTATTCTGTCACAACAATGCATGGATGATCTGTGCAGCTGCTTATGCAGGACAGGGTGATAAGGCATTTGACTGGTACTCACGTATCGCTCCTGCTTTCCTTGAAGATATATCAGATCTTCACAGAACAGAACCATATGTATATGCTCAGATGGTTGCCGGTAAAGATGCAGGTCGCCAGGGTGAGGCTAAGAACTCATGGCTTACAGGTACAGCTGCTTGGAACTTTGTAGCGATCAGCCAGTACATCCTCGGTATCACTCCTGATTGGAACGGACTTAAGGTAGATCCTTCTATTCCAAGTACATGGGATGGATTCAATGCAGTTCGTCAGTTCCGCGGAGATACATATGAGATTGAAGTTAAGAACCCCGGTCACGTACAGAAGGGTGTTAAGAGTCTTACTATCGACGGTAAGCCTGTTAACGGAAATGTAATCCCTGTATGTGGTGACGGTGCTACACATAAGGTAGAAGTTGTTCTTGGTTAATTTCAAAAACAATTAAATCAAAAATATCTAAACATTTTTTGATACTAAAAATAATAAAGTACGCCGGATAAGATTTATCGATCTTATCCGGCGTACTTTATTCATACACGGGCGTATTAACCTAAAAGAAAAGGCGCTA